>NZ_JBGTYX010000006.1:0-134942 GCF_041807785.1 Mannheimia sp. E30BD | reverse complement strand
TTGTGATGAAAGTTATCGGCTCTCTAAGCTACACAACGAAGTGCTTTCAAGGGACGAGACGAGATGCCGATAACGGGTTGTGTTGCTTAGTTTAACTCATTTGAGATATACAAGGGGCGGGTCTTGTGCCCGCCCGTTATGGAAATAAGCGAGGTATAGTAAAGATTTCGCACTATTTTGCAAGTTAATTATTGATGTTAAGAGTGGCAATGTAGTTGCAACTTACATCATTATTCAGCCAAAATTTTTCGGTTAATGGATTAAAATGGTAGCCTTTCATCTCTTGGCAACGAAGATCGGCTTGATCGCACCACGCCAACAATTCAGCTGGTTTGATAAATTTCTCAAATTCGTGCGTACCTTTTGGCAACATTTTGAGTACATATTCCGCCCCGATAATCACCAGCATATAGGCTTTGAATGTGCGATTAATAGTAGAGAAAAACAGCACGCCATCAGGTTTCAGCAAGGTTTTGCAGCTTTGAATGATGGGGAGCGGATCGGGAACGTGTTCCAGCATTTCCATACAAGTAATCACATCAAATTTTTCTGTATTGCAAGCGGTCATTTTTTCTAAAAAATTTTCAATAGTCGTTTGCTGGTAATCAATCTCTAACCCACTTTCTTTAGCGTGTTGTTTTGCGATTTCAAGCGGTTGAGAGGTCATATCAATACCTGTAACAACTGCCCCTTGCTTTGCCATCGCTTCACTTAAAATACCGCCACCACAGCCAACATCAAGCACTTTTTTGCCAAATAAGCCGTTCGATTTTTCCAAAATATAAGCTAAACGCAGTGGATTGAGCAGGTGAATTGGTTTGAAACTGCCGTTTGGATCCCACCAAGTTTGAGCCATTTTTTCAAATTTTGTGATTTCTTGCTGATCGACATTTTGCATAAGTTATTCCTATGGTAAATTTAAGGCGTTACTATAACGTATTTAACCTAAAAGGAAAATTAAAATGACAAGAATCAATCTTGTTCCGCCTACGGAATTGTGTGATCAACATTTACTTGCCGAACACCGTGAATTAACCCGTATTCCTAATGCAGTGGCTAAGGGTAAATTTAGCTTAAAAGGTCAGCCAGAAGATTATAAATTGGGCGAAGGGCACGTGCGTTTTTTCTTCAATAAACTCAGTTTTTTGAAAAAGCGTTACGATGCTTTGCACGAGGAGTGCTTGGCAAGAGGCTTTAATGTACAATATTTTTGGTCTGAAAATTTACCTCAAGATCCAAGTTTGTGGCTTGATTATCAACCAACAGACATTGCTCTGGCAGTTAATCGAGAGAGAATTGCATTAAGAATGCCAGCAAATCCACGATTTACTGCAAGAAAATAACCGCTTGTACGCCCTTTTTATCACTTTTTATGCTATAATCTCGCTAATTTTTCGCCTGCATTTAGGCAATTCTTTACTATCAAATTAGGAAATTTCAATGAGCGAATTAGCCAAAGATATTATTCCCGTAAGTATTGAGGACGAGTTAAAAACCTCTTACCTTGATTATGCGATGTCGGTTATCGTAGGGCGTGCATTACCTGATGTGCGTGACGGTTTAAAGCCGGTACACCGCCGTGTACTTTTCTCAATGGAGCAAAACAGCAACACCTATAACAAACCGCACGTTAAATCAGCCCGTGTGGTGGGGGATGTAATCGGTAAATACCACCCGCACGGCGACTCTGCGGTGTATGACACCATTGTGCGTATGGCTCAGCCGTTCTCGCTTCGTTATATGTTAGTGAACGGTCAAGGTAACTTCGGTTCTATTGATGGCGATGCTCCAGCGGCAATGCGTTATACCGAAGTGCGTATGCAGAAAATCACGCAGGAATTATTAACCGATTTAGATAAAGAAACAGTAGATTTCTCGCCAAACTATGATGGCAAGGAGATGATTCCTGATGTGTTGCCAACCAAAATTCCAGCCTTGTTAGTAAACGGCTCATCGGGGATTGCAGTCGGTATGGCAACCAATATTCCGCCACATAACTTAGGCGAAGTGTTAGACGGCTGCTTGGCGTATATTGAAAATGAAGAGATTAGCGTTGAAGAGCTAATGCGTTATATTCCCGGCCCAGATTTCCCAACAGGGGCGATTATCAACGGCCGTAAGGGGATTGATGATGCTTACCGCACAGGGCGTGGTAAGGTTTATGTGCGTGCAAAAGCGAGCGTTGAAACCACAGACAAAGGGCGTGAGCAAATTGTCGTTACCGAGCTGCCTTACCAAGTCAATAAAGCAAAATTAATCGAAAAAATTGCGGAATTGGTTAAAGAGAAGAAAATTGAGGGCATTAGCAAAATTGATGACTATTCCGACAAAAAAGGGATTTCGATTGTTATTGAAGTAAAACGTGATGCAGTGGGCGAGGTGGTACTAAATCACTTATATTCACTCACTCAAATGCAGGTTACTTTCGGTATCAATATGGTGGCGTTAGATAACGGTCAGCCAAAAGTGTTGAACCTCCGCCAAATCATCGAAGCCTTCGTGAAACACCGCCGTGAAGTGGTAACACGTCGTACCATTTTTGAATTACGCAAAGCCCGTGAGCGAGCCCATATTTTAGAAGGCTTGGCGATTGCATTAGCAAATATCGACCCTGTTATCGAATTAATCCGTGCCTCAAAAACGGCAGAAGAAGCCCGTGAAGGCTTACTCGCTCGCCCGTGGGCATTAGGCAATGTTGCCCCAATGCTAGAAGCAGCAGGTGTGGGAGCCTCTCGCCCAGAAGATTTACCTGAACACTTAGGCGTGCGTGATGGCGAATACTACCTATCTGAAGCACAGGCTCGTGCAATCTTAGAATTACGCTTACACCGTTTAACAGGCTTAGAGCACGAGAAAATTGTTGAAGAGTATAAAGAACTCCTAACGGAAATTGGCGAATTAATCCACATTTTAACCAGCCCAGAACGCTTGATGGAAGTGATTCGTGAAGAGTTAGAACG
Source organism: Mannheimia sp. E30BD (assembly GCF_041807785.1). Classification (NCBI taxonomy): domain Bacteria; kingdom Pseudomonadati; phylum Pseudomonadota; class Gammaproteobacteria; order Pasteurellales; family Pasteurellaceae; genus Mannheimia; species Mannheimia sp. E30BD. Next base: position 131,982 of record NZ_JBGTYX010000006.1, on the reverse strand, counting down.
TGTGAAAGCTGATTTCAACGATGAACGCCGTACTGAAATTACTGCAGCCTCTGGCGACATCAACATTGAAGATTTAATTGCACAAGAAGATGTTGTAGTAACCCTTTCACACGCAGGCTATGTGAAATATCAACCGCTTTCAGACTACGAAGCACAGCGTCGTGGCGGTAAAGGTAAGTCTGCTACTAAGATGAAAGAAGATGACTTCATTGAAAAACTGTTAGTGGCGAACACGCACGATACGATCCTTTGTTTCTCAAGTCGTGGGCGTTTATATCAATTAAAAGTGTACCAATTACCACAAGCCAGCCGAGGAGCAAGAGGCACGCCGATTGTCAATATTCTACCGCTTGTGAAAGAAGAAAACGAGCGTATTACTGCAATTCTCCCAATTCCAAATGGCGAATTTAGTGCCGATAAATTTATCTTTATGGCAACTGCAAGCGGTGTGGTGAAAAAAGTCTCTCTTGATGCCTTTAGCAACGTGCGTGCAAGCGGTCTGATTGCGTTAAAACTTCGCGAAGGCGATGAGTTAATCGGTGTAGATATTACCGATGGCGAGAGCGAAATTATGCTCTTCTCGGCACAAGGAAGAGTGGTTCGCTTTGCTGAAACAGCGGTTCGTGCGATGGGACGTACCGCCACCGGCGTACGAGGCATTAAACTTTCTACCACCGAAATTTCAAGCGAAGAAATTGAAGAAGCCGAAATTATTGAAATTGACAATGAAGAGGCAGAAGATTCCTCCAGCGTCAGCCTTGATAAAGACCGTGTGGTTTCGTTAGTGATTCCTCGCACTGAAGGCGATATTCTGACTGTAACCCAAAACGGCTATGGTAAACGAACGGTGATTAGCGAATATCCGGTGAAATCCCGTGCAACCAAAGGGGTGGTTTCAATCAAAGTGAACGAGCGAAACGGTAAAGTAGTAGCGGCTGTTCAAGTTGAGGAAACCGACCAAATTATGTTGATTACCGATGCCGGCACGCTTGTTCGGACAAGGGTTGCAGAAGTCAGCCTAGTCGGACGAAACACGCAAGGCGTTCGCATTATCCGCACCGCAGAAGACGAACACGTCGTCAGCCTAGAGCGAGTGTGCGAACCTGAAGAAGATGAAAACGAAAACATTGAGGCAATAGAAAATGCCGAAAATGTAGAAACATCAACCGAAGAATAATCTTAACAACACAAGCGGTCGAATTTTCAGAGAATTTTGCAATTATGCAAAAAATTAGGGAAATTCGACCGCTTGCTATTTTCAACACCTATTTTTGCGATCTGTGTCGAAAAATCCAGTTTTACTTTCCCCGCTTTCTTTCAAATTTAGTACAGTATCAGAGGTTTTACTTTTAAATGGTACTAAATTATGGTATTAATTCATCTAAAACGAAAATCTCAGAAAACGTTACGTCAAATTTATATACAGCCCATTTCAGCCAATATTAAGTGGAGAGATATTGAAGCTCTATTTCTTGAATTAGGAGCTGAGATTGAAGAACGAGAAGGCAGCCGAATTGCAGTTGTATTATTTGAACAAATCAGAGTTTTTCACAGACCGCACCCAAACCCCGATACCAATAAAGGTGCGATAGCAAGTATCAAAAAATGGTTATCTGAAAACGGAGTCATTCCTTATGCGTAATATTATGGAAATTAATGGCTATAAAGCTGTGATTGCATACGATCCTGAAACCGAATTATTTAGAGGCGAATTTATTGGCTTAAATGGTGGAGCAGATTTCTATGCAGATAATGTTGCCCAACTTAAGAAAGAAGGCGAAATCAGCCTAAACGTTTTTCTCGAAATGTGTGAAAAGAAAAATATTGAGCCATTTAAACAGTATTCTGGCAAGTTTAACATTCGCCTATCGCCAGAACTACATAAAGCAGCCGTTATGGCAGCAACGGCAGAAAATTTAAGTTTGAACGAATGGATTAGCCAAACATTAGCAAAAAGCGTGTGAAGCTATTGAAAATACAAGCGGTTGTTTTTTCATAATATTTTGCAAGTTGCAAAAGAACGGAGAAAAATGACCGCTTGTTTTACTATTTTTTTATATCAAATTTTTGCTTGGAATCTGTTAGAATCAACTTCATTTTTTCTAGCTGAGAAGATTATGGCATTACTCAACTTATCCAACGCCTATCTAGGCTTTGGCGATCACCCTTTATTAGATCATACTGAATTACACATTGAGCCAAACGAGCGAGTTTGTTTGGTGGGGAGAAATGGGGCAGGCAAATCAACCTTGATGAAGGTGCTTGCGGGCGAAATTCAGCTTGATGATGGCAAGCTAATTTTTGAAAAAGATATTGTCGTTACTCGTTTAGAGCAAGATCCACCTCGTCATATTCAAGAAACGGCGTTTGATTATGTAGCGGAAGGGATCGCGCATTTAAGCGATCTTTTAAAGCAATATCACCACATTTCACAACAAATGCTGACAGATTATAGCGATGAATTGTTAGTGAAATTATCGGCAGTTCAGGCTCAACTTGAACACAATAATGGTTGGCAGTTTGAAAATCGTATTCAAGATACGCTGAAATTGTTGGAACTAGATCCTGAAAAGCGTTTATGTGAACTCTCGGGCGGTTGGGTTCGCCGTGCGGCACTGGCTCGTGCGTTGGTGGCAGATCCTGATATTTTGTTGTTAGATGAGCCAACCAACCATTTAGACGTGGAAGCAATCACTTGGCTTGAGAATTTATTGCTTGATTTCAAAGGCTCAATCATTTTTATTTCTCACGACCGTTCGTTTATCCGCAAAATGGCGACTCGTATTGTCGATTTAGATCGTGGAAAACTCGTTTCTTACCCAAGCAATTACGATAAATATTTGGAAGAGAAAGCGGAAGATCTGCGTGTGGAAGCCTTGCAAAATGAGCTGTTTGATAAAAAACTAGCCCAAGAAGAAGTGTGGATTCGTCAAGGCATTAAGGCTCGCCGCACTCGTAACGAAGGGCGTGTGCGTGCGTTAAAAGCGCTGAGAGAAGAACGCCGTAACCGTCGTGAAGTGCAAGGTTCAGCGAAAATTCAGATCGATAACACGGCACGCAGCGGCAAAATTGTGTTTGAGTTAGAAAATGCTGGCTATGAAATTGAGGGTAAAACCTTACTCAAAAACTTCACTGCAACTATTCAGCGTGGCGATAAAATTGCATTGGTTGGCCCGAATGGCTGTGGTAAGACCACATTTATCAAATTATTACTGGGTGAATTGCAACCGACTTCAGGCTCAATCCGTTGCGGCACAAAATTAGAAGTTGCCTATTTCGACCAATATCGTGCCGAATTGGATTTAGAAAAAACAGTAATGGATAACGTGGCAGACGGCAAGCAAGATGTGGAAGTAAACGGGGTAAAACGCCACATTTTAGGTTATCTGCAAGATTTCTTGTTCCCACCAAAACGAGCGATGACCCCTGTTAAAGCCTTATCGGGTGGGGAGCGTAACCGTTTATTATTGGCAAAACTGTTGCTAAAACCCAATAACTTATTAATTCTGGACGAACCGACCAATGATTTAGATGTGGAAACCTTAGAATTATTGGAAGAGATGTTGACAGATTATCAAGGCACGTTGCTGATTGTGAGCCACGACCGTCAATTTATTGATAATACGGTGGAAGAGTGCTATTTCTTTGAAGGCAATGGCGTATTGAATAAATACATCGGCGGTTATTTTGATGCGAAACAACAGCAGGAGAATTACCACGCAACCTTAGCTGCCAATTCGCAAAAAATTGAGAAAAAACAACCGCTTGTAGAAGAAACTAAGCAAGAAAAGCCAAAAGCAGAAGCGAAAAAGGTTAAGCTCTCTTACAAAGATCAGCGTGAATTGGAAGAGTTACCTGCAAAAATGGAAGCCTTAGAAGCGGAAATGGATGCCCTGCAAGCGGAAGTCAATAGTGCGGATTTCTTCTCAAAAGATCAGGTTTACACTAATGAGAAATTACAAAAGCTAGCAGACACCGAAGCCGCATTAGAGCAAGCCTTTGAGCGGTGGGAAATGTTGGAAAATATTAAAAATGGGAATGTGTAAGCGGTCATTTTTACGGAAAATTTTGCAAAATGGAACGAATTGATAACTACGAACAACGTTTTGGTGGAATTGGGCGGCTTTATACGCCTGAGGGCTTGGAGAAACTTCGCCGCTCGCATATTTGTGTAATTGGGATTGGTGGTGTTGGCTCTTGGGCGGTAGAGGCGTTGGCTCGTTCGGGCATTGGCAAGATTACGATGATTGATATGGACGATATTTGTGTAACCAATATCAATCGTCAGATCCACGCAATGAGCGGCACGGTAGCTCAGCTCAAAACAGAGGCGATGAAAGAGCGTGTTGAGCGAATTAACCCCGAATGTGTGGTGGAGATTGTTGATAATTTCATCACGACCGAGAATATTCCTGATTATCTTAATCGTGGTTATGATTATGTGATTGATGCGATAGATTCGGTTAAAACCAAAGCGGCTTTAATTGCGTATTGCAAGCGTAATAAAATTAAGCTGATTACTACAGGTGGAGCAGGTGGGCAGACCGATCCTACCCAAATTCAAATTACCGATTTGAGTAAAACTATTCAAGATCCGCTTGCTTCAAAAGTCCGTTCGCTACTGCGTAAGGAGTACAATTTTAGCCAAAATCCAAAACGCAAGTTTGGTATAGATTGTGTGTTTTCTACTCAACCATTAATTTTTCCGAAAATGGGAGAGGGCTGCGAAGTTTCTGCCACAATGAACTGTGCGAATGGTTTTGGGGCGGTTACAATGGTAACGGCAACCTTTGGTTTTTTTGCGGTAAGCCGAGTGATTGATAAACTATTGAAGTAACAAGCGGTCAAAAAAAGCAGAGCTTTTTAAACGTTGGCTTGCCAACGGCGGCGAAGCCGTGAACAATCCTTAAAANACCTTTGGTTTTTTTGCGGTAAGCCGAGTGATTGATAAACTATTGAAGTAACAAGCGGTCAAAAAAAGCAGAGCTTTTTAAACGTTGGCTTGCCAACGGCGGCGAAGCCGTGAACAATCCTTAAAAGGATTGTGAATAAAAAAGAGAATTTTTTTCAAATGATCAAGATTATGTAGCCAGTACAAAAATTATTCGTAGGGGCGGGTCCTGTGCCCGCCCGAATATTACGATTGGTTACGGGCGGGCATAGGACCCGCCCCTACAACGGTTTTATGGAATTTCTTACAAATAAAAAAGGAGAGAGTATGGCAGTACACAGAATTAACCCAAAAGGCAGTATGGAGCAGCTTTCCCATTTGGAAATGCAGCTATTAGCCCAAAATGCACAAGGGAATTTATATCAAATTTATCGTAACTGTTCGTTGGCGGTGCTTAATTCTGGTGTGCATACCGATGATAGCCGTGCGTTGTTAAATCAATATCCTGATTTTGAAATCCGATTATTAACCCGAGAGAAAGGCGTATCGCTTGAGCTTCATAATCCTCCGCCGACAGCTTTTGTTGATGGTAAGATGATTTTAAATATCCAGTACCATCTGTTTGCGGTATTAAGGGATATTGTGTTTGTAAATGCACTAAAAAATGCAATACCACCGCTTGAAAATACGTCCGTAGAAACGCTTACCACAAATATTGTGTTTTCGATTCTGCGTAATGCGAAAGCAATAGAGATGAACACTGATCCGAATTTAGTGGTCTGTTGGGGCGGTCATTCGATTAATGACATTGAATACCAATATTGCCGAGCGGTTGGGCAAGAGTTTGGCTTGCGTGAGTTGAATATTGTAACAGGTTGTGGAGCGGGTGTAATGGAAGCTCCAATGAAAGGAGTTACGATTGGGCACGCCAATCAGCGTTATAAAAATGGGCGTTTTATTGGCATTACTGAGCCATCAATTATTGCTTCTGAACCGCCAAATCCAATTGTGAATGAATTGGTCATTATGCCAGATATTGAAAAACGCTTAGAAGCCTTTGTTCGCTTAGGACACGCCATTGTTGTGTTTCCGGGCGGGCCGGGTACATTAGAAGAGCTGCTTTATATTATCGGTATTAAATTAAACCCAGCCAATAATGCTCAAAAATTACCGTTAATTTTAACTGCTCCAAAAGAGTCGGCTGATTATTTCTACGCTATTGATAAATTTATTGGCGATACTTTAGGCGAAGAAGCTCGCAGCCTGTATGAAATTATTATTGATGATCCAGTGCTGGTAGCTCGTAAGGTAAAGCAAGCGATGGTTGAGGTAAAAAACAGCCGTTATGAAAGTGGCGATGCTTATAACTTCAACTGGTCATTAAAAATTGAGGAAGATTTTATTACGCCATTTATTCCAACCCACGAAAGTATGGCAAATCTGAATTTAAGCCTAGAGCAGCCAAAAGAACAGTTAGCTGCGAATTTAAGACGAGCATTTTCAGGCATTGTGGCAGGTAATATTAAGCCTGAAACCTCAGATTTGATCGAACAATACGGTGTGTTTAAGTTACGAGGCGACCGCAAATTAATGGATCATATGGATAGATTGCTCGAAAGTTTTGTGGTTCAGCACCGTATGAAAATCCCAACGGGAGAAGCGTATCAACCTTGCTATGAAATTGTAAAAAAGTAATAGCAATAAGGGGGAGGTATGTATCTAAAGCATATTGAAATCAGTGGTTTTCGAGGCATTAATCATTTATCGCTACAATTACGCCCAAATATGGTGCTAATTGGTGAAAATGCGTGGGGGAAATCTAGCCTGATTGATGCCTTAAGCCTTATCTTTAACTTAGAACATAAGTTGTATCAGTTCCAGTTTAAAGATTTCCATATTCAATATACCGATATGCCAAGCCAAGTGCGAGACATCACGCTTATTTTTACTTTTTGTGAAGAAACTGCTGATGATGGCTCGCTGCTCCAACTTCCCCCAGCGTTGTTGCTCTGCTCATTTTATGTGGAGAACAAGCGGTGCATTTCCTTAAAAGTAACAGGAAAATTGTTAGCCGAGCAGATTAGCACCGAATATCAGTTTGTCTCTCAAGACTTAACGCCCATTCAAATTGAGCAATCAGAAAAATGGATTGAGCAGTTTATTTATCATCACCCTGTTTACCGCTTGCGTGATGCACGGCTAAACAAGCGAGTGCATAATGAGCTATTACTCAATGGCTATAACCAGCCCGACACCGATTTTCAGCGTGAATTAAATGCTCTTTCTTCCCTACTGAAATACTATTTCCTAACCAGCCAAAGCCGCCACCTAATGAAAAATAGTATGCAAGATACTACATTATGGTGGGAAAAAGTGAAATCGCTCTGTCTGCGTTTAAAGCAAAATGAAGAGTTGGTAGAGCAAGTTCAACAACATGTTTCGGATCTTTTCTTGTTTAATCCCAAAGCAGCAGTGATTGAAAAACCGATCATCTTATTTGAAGATTTTAATGCTTTTTTACACCCTAGAATGGTGGCAATTTTCTGGGAACTGCTCAGTTTTCTACCAAGCCAACGCATTACTACAACTAATTCCATTGAATTGCTTTCACAAGCGCCGTTACGAGAAATTTGCCGTTTAGTGCGTTATGAGGATCACACTCAAGCCTACTGGTTAGAGCGGCACAGTGTCGGTAAAGAAGATCTGCGTAAATTGACCTTCCATATCCATCATAACAGAGGATTAGCCCTATTTGCGAAAGCTTGGATCTTAGTAGAAGGAGAAACTGAAGTTTGGATTTTAGAAGAGCTGGCAAAAGTGTTAGAGATCAATTTAGAAATGGAAGGAATCAAAATTGTTGAATTTGCTCAATGTGGTTTACGCCCTCTTATTAAATACGCTAGAGCAATGGGGGTTGAATGGTATGTGCTAACTGATGGCGATGATGCAGGCAAACGCTATGCCGAAACCGTTAAAAGTTTAGATGAAGATTTCGCTCAACGCTTAACGGTATTACCGCAAAAAGACATTGAACATTTCTTCTATAAGGCAGGTTTACGAAATGTATTTGTTCGCCTTGCAAATTGGCGTTCTCAGGAAAAATACCCGATTTCATATATTATCAAGCGAGCTATTCAAAAAAGCTCTAAGCCCGATCTAGCCATCGCACTAGCCAATGAGATGAGAAATAGAGGCGAACATAGTGTTCCACCGCTATTTAAAAAGCTATTCGCTGATGTGTTAGCTTTAGTGAGAAAATAAAACAACAAGCGGTTAAATTTTCGGAGAATTTTGCAAGTCTTTACTGAAATTTAACCACTTGTGTTATTAACTTTCTGCTTTATTAATTAAGAATTGGGTTAAAAGATTGACTGGACGACCTGTTGCACCTTTCGCCACACCTGATTTCCAAGCTGTGCCGGCAATATCTAAATGGGCCCAAGTGTATTTTTTAGTGAAGTTTGATAAGAACTGCCCTGCAGTAATAGCTCCACCTAAACGCCCGCCGATATTGGCAAGATCAGCAAAGTTAGATTTAAGTTGCTCTTGATATTCTTCCCCTAACGGTAAACGCCACGCTTTGTCGTCTGCTTGCTCTGCTGCCGTTAATAGCTCGTTAGCTAAACTGTTAGATAGCGACATTAAACCGCTGTTGTGATTACCTAACGCAACCATACAAGCCCCTGTAAGAGTCGCAATATCAATCACTAATTCTGGGTTAAAACGCTCAACATAAGTAAGTGTATCACACAGCACTAAACGCCCTTCCGCATCGGTATTTAAAACCTCAACGGTTAAGCCCGACATTGTAGTAAGAATATCGCCCGGGCGGTAAGATTTGCCATCAACCGCATTTTCACAGCCTGCTAAAACGCCGATAACATTAAGCGGTAATTTCATTTCAGCAACAGCTTTCATTGTGCCGTAAACGCTCGCCGCTCCGCACATATCGTATTTCATTTCATCCATTGCTTCTGCTGGTTTGATGGATAAACCACCTGAGTCAAAGGTTAAGCCTTTACCCACTAACACAATAGGTTTAGCATCAGGATTCGGGCTACCTTTATATTCAATTACGGAAAGGAAGGCTTCATTTTCAGAGCCACGAGAAACCGCTAAATAAGTATTCATACCTAGCTCTGCCATCTGTTTTTCATCAACAACAGTGGTTGAAATTGACTCGTAATGCTCTGCCAATTTTTGTGCTAATTCGGATAAATATTTTGGATTACACACATTTGGTGGACAATTTGCTACATTTTTCGCACAATTTACGCCAAAGGAAATCGCTTTTCCGTGCTCTAATGCACGTTCAGCTTCCGCTAAATCTTTGCGGTTTGCAACATTAAACACAACACGGCGTAATTCACGGCGAACTTCAGGTTTAATGCTTTTGAAATCGGTATAAGCATATTGATTCTCTTGAATTGCTTCTACTGCAAAACGAACATTCCAATAAGCGGATCTGCCTTTAACGTGTAATTCAGTTAAGAAACAGACAATTTCCATTGAGCCTGTGTCATTAATCGTTTGTACAGTTTTTTGGATAATCTGTTTGTATTGACGCTCGGTTAATTCACGCTCTTTGCCGCAGCCAACCAGCAAGACACGATCAGCAGGCACATTGGGTACATTGTGTAATAATAAAGTTTGCCCTGCTTTACCTTCTAAATCACCACGTCTGAGGAGCGAGCTAATATAACCATTACTTAATTTATCTAATTGTTCTGCAGCAGTACAAAGTCTGCGAGGTTCATAAACCCCCACCACCAAACAAGCAGTTCTCTGTTTCTCAACACTGCCGTTTTTAACGCTAAATTCCATTATCTTCCCCCATTTACTGTTTAAGTTTCGCTAGAGTGTTCAATAATAAATAAATGCGTAGTATAAATAAAATTTTCAAAAATTTACGCTTTATATTGAAATATCAGCCAATTTTTTGGTCAAATAGATAATTTTACTGGTTTTTCTTTTAGTTTGCTTACTTTATACTAGAAAGAAATATTGAGATTTAGAGATTATTGGAGATAAAAATGCGGTTATTAAGTAAAGCATTGATTGCAGCTATGGCTGGATTATTTATTCATACATCTACATTAGCCAACGATGATGCTCAAATTAGCCGCTATGAGCAAGCTAAATTACGCCTTTCTTATGAAGGAGATGTGGGAAATCTACTTCAACAACTTTCGCAACGCTTGAAAGTGGGCTTTATTGCTTATGATGTTGATATAAGTCGCGAAGTTTCAATTCAAAATAGTGCTGAAACCTCTATTAAAAGTATTAATGAACAAATTAGAAAACAGCTTTCCGATACGGATATTCGTTTTGAAAAAATAGGCGAACGTTTATTTATGGTGATTTCTGCGAAAGGTGTTGAGCCATTATTAAAAGATCTCCCACAAAAAGAGCAATTTGTTGGAGATATTATTTTTGATAAAGAGCAGGGAATAATAGAGCATACCCAAACCGATTCTGTAGCTAAAGTGCAAAATATTTTTAGTATTGCGACAAATAAAGAGAGTATTGCTGCAGCAAAGAATAAAAAATCTCCTCAATATAAAACTATTACTAAAGAAGACTTAGGCTTGAAAAACATTAGAGTAACACCATTAGGAACTTTCTTGATTTTTGATAGCCAAGTAGAAGCAGAAAAATTAACGGTAAAAGGGAATTTTGAAGCGTTAGCACAAGGGGAAAATATTATTGCAATTCTCCACCAAAAATCAGATGCTCCATCTAAGATTGAAGTAGTAAATGAGCAGGGGAAAAAATTAATTCTTGAGGCATATAAAGTAACTTCACCTAAAAAATAAATAATGAACTTTATGTACGGTTAAGCAGTGCACGATTGTTCTATAGATGATTTTTGGGATTAAAAAAGGTATCATTACGCATTCGTATGCAAGTTAAGCATTGTAAAAGATTTCAGAAAAATGACCGCTTTGAATGTTGTTTTTTAGTTTTAGATGTAGAGAAAAAATTGTGATTTTAAGCCGATATTTAACCAAAGAGATATTTAAAAGCCAATTAGCAATATTGTTTATCTTATTGCTGATCTTTTTTTGTCAGCAATTAGTGCGTGTTTTAAGCTCCGCTGTGAGTGGTAAAGTGCCGGCAGATTTAGTGGTGAGCTTATTAGGTTTAGGTATGCCGACAATGGCACAGCTTATGCTGCCGTTATCCCTTTTTATTGCGCTATTATTAACATTAGGGCGTTTTTATGCGGAAAGTGAAATTACCGTAATGCGTGCTTGTGGAATCGGGCAGGGTTTACTGGTAAAAGCGGCAATGTTTCTCTCTATTTTTACTACTGCATTAGCTGTATATAACGTATTTTGGCTTACGCCGTGGGCAATTAATAAACAGAGTGAAATGTTAGCGGAAGCGAAAGCTAACCCACGTTTTGCGGCTCTTTCAGCAGGGCAATTTATGTCTGCCGGTGGCTATGTATTATTTATTGATAAAATTGAAAATAACAGCCTAAATGATATTTACGTTTTCCAGCCGGAACAGCAGAAGAAAAACAAACCTTCTGTGGTGGTTGCTGAATCCGGCACGCTACAAGGTTTGCCAAATGGCGATCAAGTCTTAACCTTGGCAGAGAGCAAGCGTTTTGAAGGCACACCACAAAGCCCCGATTTCCGTATTTCTCATTTTGAAAATTATTCTGCTTATTTAGGCTATCAAGATGTAGAATCAAGCGAAAAATTAGTTCAACGTGCAGACTTTAAAACCTTAATGGAAAGTGATTCCCCAGAAGCTAAGGCCGAATTACATTGGCGTTTAGCGCTAATTTTAGCTGTGCCGTTAATGGCATTATTGGCAGTGCCGATGAGTAGCGTAAACCCTCGTCAAGGACGTTTTGCAAAATTACTGCCTGCGTTACTGCTTTATTTAATCTATTTCTTACTGCAAAGCTCGTTAAAATCATCGGGTGGTTCGGGCAAGCTCAATGCAGAAATTTTAATGCCGTTGGTGTCAGTTGCCTTTTTAATTCTAGGTATCGTATTAAATATGTGGAATGGTAAATTGATGTCGAAATTACGCTATCAGTTCGGCGCTAAAAAAATCACTAATAAGGCGGTAGCATAATGAAATTTCTCTCAATGAATATTTTAGAACGCTACATCGGCAAAACGATTTTATCAGCTATTTTCCTCACCCTGTTTTTGTTGGTCGGATTAGGGGCAATCATCAAGTTTGTCGAAGAGTTTCGTGATGTCGGGCGTGGTTCTTATGATGGTTTAAAAGCCGCTTACTATACCTTTTTAACCATTCCCAGAGATATTGAAACTTTTTTCCCAATAGCAGCACTATTAGGTTCACTTTTAGGTTTGGGTAATCTTGCTAGCCGAAGTGAATTAGTGGTAATGCAATCTTCAGGGTTTTCTCGTTTTCGTATTGGCTTAGCCGTGATGAAAACCGCATTGCCATTGGTGATTTTTACGATGATTATTGGCGAATGGGGCGTGCCACAAACCGAACAATTTGCCCGTAATATGCGTTCTGTTGCACAAAGTGGCGGTTCAATGCTTGCCACAAAAGATGGTTTTTGGGCGAAAGATGGTAGCTCTTTTATCTATATTAACCGCATCAATAATGAAAAAAGCCTGAGTAACGTCTTAATTTACGAATTTGGCGAAGGCGACAATAAACGTGAATTGAAATCGGTGTTACGAGCAGGTTCAGCCAAATATAATGCTGAAAAAGGTTGGATACTCTCTAAAGTAGAAAAATCAGAAGTGGGTGAAAACCAAATCCAACAAGGTAAACAGCCGGATCAAGTATGGCAAACCAGCTTAACACCAAGCAAATTAGGCATTGTTTCACTTAAGCCGGAATCTCTTTCGATTTCAGGTTTGGCAGATTATGTCGGCTTCCTAAAAGATACAGGGCAAGATCCGAAACGCTTTGAAATTACCTTCTGGCGTAAGGTCTTCCAGCCTATCTCAATGGCGGTGATGATGCTGCTTGCGATCTCCTTTATTTTCGGCCCGCTTAGAAGCAGCACAATGGGGGCGAAGATCGTAATTGGTATTGTGGCTGGCTTTATGTTCTATGTTGCAAATATTGTATTTGGGAATTTAAGCCTCATTGCCACTTGGCTACCTGTGCCTGTTGGAGCATTAATTCCGAGTTTGCTCTGTCTAGTAATCGTTTGGTGGTTACTCAGTAAAAAGCGTGATTAATTCGTAGGGGCAGGTCCTGTGCCTGCCCTAACATTTTAATGGTAATCGGGCGGGTACAGGACCCGCCCCTACGATATATTCTGTTTATTCCGATTTCTTATGTCTGATTGTCGTTTCGTTCATTTAAAAGTACACAGTGATTTCTCTATGATTAATGGTTTAGCGAAGGTTAAATCATTAGTCAAAACTGCCGTTGCCAATAATATGGTGGCAATGGGCTTAACCGATTTCACCAATTTTTGTGGCTTAGTAAAATTTTATGGCGAAGCGTTAGGAGCAGGCATTAAGCCGATTATCGGGACAGATGTTTATGTCAAATCTGAGACGGGCAATGATGATTATTTTGAGCTAACACTACTCGCCAAAAACAATAAAGGCTATCACAATATTACCCAAATTTTGTCTAAAGCCTATCAACAAGGTTATGTTGAACTACCAATGGTAGAAAAAGAGTGGCTGGCTGAACTGAATGAAGGCATTATTATTCTCTCGGGCGGGAGAATGGGCGATGTGGGCAAAGCCTTACTAAAAGAAAATCTAACAGAAGCCGTAGAAAAACTTGCTTTTTATCAACAATACTACCCAAATCATTTCTATATGTCGGTTTGCCGTACTGGGCGGGCAGATGAAGAACGCTACATTAAACAAGCGGTCGAATTTTCACAAAAAAATGCAATTCCATTAGTGGCAGTGAACGATGTTGTTTTCCTAAAAGAAGATGACTTTGATGCTCACGAAATCCGTGTGGCAATTCATGACAGCTACACCTTAGACGATCCGAAACGCCCGAAAAAATATTCGCCGAAGCAATATTTCCGTACAGAAGAAGAAATGTGCAAGCTATTTGCGGATTTACCAAGTGCCTTAGCCAATACGGTAGAAATTGCGAAACGTTGTTCGGTTACGGTTCGTTTAGGTGAATATTTTCTACCTAATTTCCCAACTGGCGATCTTTCAACCGAAGATTTTTTAGTGAAAAAATCCAAAGAAGGATTAGAAGAGCGTTTGGAATTTTTATTCCCTGATCCTGAAGAAAGAGCTAACAAGCGGTCAGTTTATGACGAAAGATTGCAAGTTGAGCTAGACGTAATCAACCAGATGGGCTTTCCGGGCTACTTCCTGATCGTGATGGAGTTTATTCAATGGTCGAAAGATAATGATATTCCTGTGGGGCCGGGTCGTGGTTCGGGTGCTGGATCGCTCGTAGCGTATGCGTTGAAGATTACCGATCTTGACCCATTAGAATTTGATTTGCTTTTTGAGCGTTTCCTCAACCCTGAACGTGTTTCAATGCCTGACTTTGACGTCGATTTCTGTATGGACGGGCGAGATCGTGTGATTGAGCACGTTGCGGAAACCTATGGGCGACAAGCGGTATCCCAAATTATCACCTTTGGTACGATGGCGGCGAAAGCGGTAATTCGAGATGTAGGGCGTGTGTTAGGACATCCTTATAGCTTTGTGGATCGTATATCTAAACTGATTCCGCCTGATCCGGGAATGACGCTCGAAAAAGCCTTTGCCGCAGAACCAAAATTGCCAGAACTCTATGAAGCCGATGAGGAAGTGAAAGATCTTATCGATATGGCTCGTAAGCTAGAGGGCGTAACTCGAAATGCAGGTAAACACGCAGGGGGAGTGGTAATTGCTCCGACGGCAATTACCGATTTTTCACCGCTTTATTGTGATAGTGAAGGTTTGCACCCTGTTACCCATTTTGACAAAAACGATGTGGAATATGCAGGCTTAGTGAAATTTGACTTCTTGGGGCTGCGTACGCTCACCATTATTAAATGGGCGTTAGAGATGATTAACGAGCGTTTAGCTCGTGAAGGCAAAGAGCCGATTCGGATTGAAACCATTCCACTCGATGATAAAAAATCCTTTGATTTATTACTGGCGGCAAAAACAACGGCGGTGTTCCAGCTAGAATCGAGAGGTATGAAAGACTTAATTTCGCGCCTGAAGCCTGACTGTTTTGAAGATATTATCGCTCTAGTAGCACTGTTCCGCCCCGGCCCTCTTGAGTCGGGAATGGTGCAGAACTTTATTGACCGTAAACACGGTAAAGAAGAGGTGTCTTACCCTGATCCGCAATATCAGCACGAATGTCTAAAGCCGATTTTAGAGCCAACTTACGGCGTTATTGTTTACCAAGAGCAAGTAATGCAGATTGCCCAAGAGCTTGCAGGCTATACGCTCGGTGGGGCAGACTTACTTCGCCGTGCAATGGGTAAGAAAAAGCCAGAGGAGATGGCGGCTCAACGAGAAGTCTTTGAAAAAGGGGCGGAATCAAAAGGGATTGATGGCAAACTGGCAGGTCAAATTTTCGACTTAGTAGAAAAATTTGCGGGTTACGGCTTTAATAAATCGCACTCAGCGGCGTATGCGTTAGTTTCCTACCAAACACTTTGGCTAAAAGCCCATTATCCTGCAGAATTTATGGCGGCGGTAATGACTTCTGAGATGGATAATACCGATAAAATTGTTGGTTTCTACGATGAATGTATGAATATGGGGCTAACTGTTGTGCCCCCTGATGTAAATAGCGGCAAACATCGCTTTAGTGTGAATGAAAAAGGCGAAATTGTGTACGGTTTGGGGGCAATTAAAGGTGTTGGGGAAGGCCCTATCGAGGCGATTTTAACTGCTCGTAACAAAGATGGTAAATTCAAAGATCTGTTTGATTTAACTGCCCGTGTCGATCTGAAAAAAATTAACCGCCGAACTTTTGAAGGTCTGATTATGTCAGGGGCTTTCGATAAGCTCGGTCCACACCGTGCGGCGTTAATGAAAAATTTAGAAGATGCACTCAAAGCCTCGGATCAACACGCTAAAATGGAAGAGTTAGGGCAGAGCGATATGTTCGGTGTGCTAACTGAAACCCCTGAAGAAGTGCAAAATGCCTATGCCAATACGCCAAAATGGTCTGAACAAACCATTTTAGATGGCGAACGTGCCACATTAGGGCTTTATTTAAGTGGACACCCAATCGGCAGATTCTTAAAAGAGTTATCACATTATGCACCAAATAGACTGAACGAACTTCAGCCAACGTTTAGAGGGCAGATGACAACAGTTTCTGGCATTGTAATGGCATCACGAGTGGCGGTAACAAAACGTGGTAGCCGTATCGGCATTGCCACAATTGAAGATCGTTCGGGCAAGCTCGATATTACCCTTTTCTCTGAAGCATTGGAAAACTTTGGGCATTTAATGCAGCAAGATCAAATTATTGTGGCAACAGGCTCGGTGCAGTTTGATGATTTCAGCGGGGGATTAAAAATGTCGGCAAGAGAAGTATTATCCCTTGATGAAGCTCGTAGCCGATTTGCGAAAAGTTTGGCGTTGGCTATCAGCCAAGATCAATTATCTGTAAATTTTGTAAGAAAAATGACCGCTATTATTGAGCCTCACAAGGAAGGCACAATGCCTTTACATTTCTACTATCAAAGCCCAGAAGGGAGAGCGTTGTTAAAAGGAGGTGTGGAATGGCGGGTCACGCCGAATGAGCAAATGTTCTCGGAGCTAAAAGAGCTACTGGGGGAAAATTCGGTGGAATTAGAGTTTGAATAGTAGTAGGGACAGACTCTGTGCCTGTCCACATTAGATACTTTATTTATGGGCAGGCACAGGGCCGCCCCTACATAATTATTTGTATTTTTTGTGATATTCACGTTTAATGAATTCAAGCTCTGAAACCATCATTTTGGCTTCTTGTAACTCGCCTGCTTGTGCTTTTTCATCGGCTTTTTTCACCACGTCAATTAGTTTTTGCATACCTGCTTGGTAATCAGCTTCGTCAGTTTTATCTCCTTCAACTTTATTTGGAAAAATTGCTTTGGTTTTTTCCGTAATTTCGATGAAGTTTTTTGCAGCTTGTTGAAACTCTTCTGAAGAATTAGCTCGCAATAATTTATTTGCGTTCATATTCATCTGCATCATTTCCATTTTAATGCTTTGAGCATTGCTTAAGGTCGAGAAGGCAAGCAATGTTGCTGCGAAAAAGAGTCTAAGTTTCATCGTATTTCCCCCACATAAAAAATGTGATTTTACTGGATTGACTTGCCAATATGCAAGATTTCTTAGAAAATAGACCGCTTACGTTTTCCTTGAGTGGAAAACCCTGACTTGTTATCAGAAAAAGAGATTACCTATGACTTTAAAATATGCCAAACCTGAGCTGCTTTCACCTGCAGGTTCTTTAAAAAATATGCGTTATGCTTTTGCTTACGGTGCAGATGCAATTTACGCAGGTCAGCCACGCTACAGCTTGCGTGTGCGTAATAACGAATTTAACCACGAGAATTTAAAAATTGCCATTGATGAGGCCCATTCATTAGGCAAAAAATTCTATGTGGTAGTGAACATTGCCCCTCACAACTCAAAATTAAAAACCTTTATTAAAGACTTAAAAGTAGTTGTGGATATGAAACCGGACGCATTGATTATGTCTGACCCTGGCTTAATTATGCTTGTACGTGAAAACTTCCCTGAAATGGATATCCACCTTTCTGTTCAAGCCAATGCGGTGAACTGGGCAACGGTAAAATTCTGGCATCAAATGGGTTTAACCCGAGTGATTTTATCGCGTGAATTATCGCTTGAAGAGATCGAAGAAATTCGTAAGCAAGTGCCGGAAATGGAATTAGAAATCTTTGTTCACGGCGCATTATGTATGGCGTATTCTGGTCGTTGCTTACTTTCGGGCTATATCAATAAGCGTGATCCAAACCAAGGCACTTGTACCAATGCGTGCCGTTGGGAATACAAAATGGAAGAAGGTAAGGTGGACGAAGTAGGGCAAATCGTGCCGAAATACCAGCCTGAAATTGAGGTAAAAAATGTCGCTCCAACCTTAGGAGCAGGGGAGGCAACAGATAAAGTGTTCCTCTATACCGAATCACAGCGTCCAGACGAGCAAATGACAGCCTTTGAAGACGAACACGGCACCTATTTTATGAACTCAAAAGACTTGCGTGCGGTGCAACACGTTGAACGTTTAACTCAAATGGGCGTACATTCCCTTAAAATTGAAGGACGTACAAAATCGTTCTATTACTGTGCGAGAACCGCCCAAGTTTATCGTAAAGCGATTGATGATGCCGCGGCAGGTAAACCGTTTGATGAGAGTTTGATGGATACGCTAGAAAGCCTTGCGCATCGTGGCTATACCGAAGGCTTCTTACGCCGTCATACCCACGATGAATACCAAAACTATGAATACGGCTATTCAATTTCAGAACGCCAACAATTTGTGGGCGAATTTACGGGTAAGCGTAACGCTGAAGGTATGGCGGAAGTCGCTGTTAAGAACAAATTCTTAGTGGGTGATTCAGTTGAAATGATGACACCAAAAGGTAACATCGTATTTAAAATTGAGCGTATGCTGAACCGCAAAAATGAAAGTGTCGATGCGGCACTTGGTGATGGACATTTTGTCTTCTTAGAGGTACCACAAGACGTTGAGTTGGATTTCGCTCTTTTAATGCGTAACCTAGTGAATGCGAATACTCGCAATCCACACCAGGCCTAATTAGGTTAAAAGAATGTAAACCACGAAATCTAAACTATTTCGTGGTTTATTTTTAGGTATAATGAGGGATAATTGCAAAAAAATGAGAAAAAAGACCGCTTGTAAGGAAAATAAATGCTCCGTTTACTCTATATCTGTTTAAGTTATTTATTACAACCCGTTGTGCTTTTTCTAATGTGGTACAAAGGGCGTAAACAACCCGCTTATCGCAAGCGTTTATGGGAGCGTTATGGTGTTTATGACGAAGCCGAAAAACCAAATGCTAAAGGGGTAGTGATTCACGCCGCCTCTGTAGGCGAAGTGATTGCGGCAACACCACTGATTAAAGAGATTGGAAAACTATATCCGAGTTTGCCACTAATTGTTACCACCGTTACACCAACAGGTTCAGATCGAGTAATGGCTGCTTTTGGTGAGTCGGTTTCACATTTTTATTTACCTTATGATTTACCCGATGCGATAGAGCGTTTTCTGAATTTTGTTGATCCTAAATTAATGGTTGTGATCGAAACCGAGCTTTGGCCAAATTTAATCCGTAAAGTAAATAGGAGAAATATTCCGTTTGTGATTGCGAATGCCAGACTTTCGCCTCGTTCCGCCAAACGATATGGTTGGATTAAAGGTAGTATGAAGGATATGCTCAATCAAATTTCACTGATTATGGCACAAGATGAAGTGAGTAAAGATCGCTATTTGGCATTAGGCTATAACCCTGCCAAAATGGTGAATACCGGCAATCTTAAATTTGACTTGGAAATTACGCCGGAGCTACATCAAACCGTGCAAGAAACAAAATCAGCTCTGAATTTACAGTCAAGACCGATTTGGATTGCGGGCAGTACACACGAAGGTGAAGAGAAACTGATTTTAGAAGCCCATCAAATTTTGTTGAACAAGTACCCTGATTTAGTATTGATCTTAGTGCCGAGACACCCTGAACGCTTCACGTTAGTTGAGCTTTTAGTTAAAAAATCAGGTTTGGAGTATGTAAAACGTTCGGAAGGTGAGCCATTAAATCAAGAAACAAAAGTATTGCTAGGCGATACAATGGGCGAAATGATGTTACTCTATGGGCTGTCTGATATCGCATTCGTTGGGGGGAGCTTAGTTAAGCACGGCGGACATAATCCGCTTGAGCCAATAGCTTTTAACATACCGGTTATTTCAGGGTTGTTTACCTATAATTTTCCGAAAATATTTGAAAAATTGAGGGAAGTTAGAGGTGTAATTGAGGTTGAAAGTTCTACTGAAGCCTTAGCCGACAGTATTCAAGTATTATTAACGCAGCCCCAAATCGGGCAAGAAATAGCGGCTTCAGGGTTTGGTGTATTACAAGAAAACCAAGGGGCATTAAAACGGCATTTAGATTTACTTGCTCCTTATTTAGAGAAATAAAATGAGCTATAACGTTATTTATGCAGGAACTTTTGACCCTATTACCAATGGGCATTTAGATATTATTCGCAAGGCTTCAAATCTTTTTGGAAAAGTGATTGTGGCGGTGGCGAAAAATCCAAGTAAGCAACCACTTTTTGAGTTGGAAGAGCGTGTTGAATTAGTCAAACAAAGCTGTCTTGGGCTTGATAATATTGAGGTGATTGGCTTTAGCTGTTTACTTGCCGATTTTGCGAAAGAACAAAATGCAAAAGCCTTAATTCGTGGTATTCGTGGAGCGGATGATATTGACTACGAAATTCAACTGGCTCAACTAAATTACAAATTATCAGGCGATTTAGAAACGATTTTCTTACCGCCTTCGATAGAGTGGCGTTATCTTTCTTCTACAATGGTAAGAGAGATTTATCGACACAATGGCGATATTAGCCAATTTGTACCACAAGCGGTTAAAAATGCCCTAAAATTTGCAAAATAATTGAATTAAAAGTAGGAAATAAAATGAGGCAAGATGCACAAAATTTAATTTGGATCGATCTTGAAATGACAGGGTTAGATCCGGAAAAAGAGCGTATTATTGAAATTGCAACAATCGTAACGGATAAAGATCTGAATATTTTAGCGGAAGGTCCTGTTTTGGCGGTTCATCAATCTGATGAGCTATTAGGCAAAATGAGTGATTGGTGTGTGAAAACGCATACTGCGAATGGCTTAATTGAGCGTGTAAAAGCGAGTAAACTGACTGAGCGTGCAGCAGAATTGCAAACCCTTGATTTCTTAAAGTGTTGGGTACCAAAAGGAAGTTCGCCCATTTGTGGAAACAGTATTGCACAGGATAAGCGTTTCCTTTATAAATATATGCCTGATTTAGCGGATTATTTCCACTATCGCCATTTAGATGTGAGTACCTTAAAAGAGCTGGCTCGCCGCTGGAAGCCTGAGATTTTGGATAAATTCAGTAAAGGGAACACCCATTTAGCGTTGGACGATATTCGTGAATCCATCAACGAATTAAAATTTTATCGGGAACATTTTATTAATTTAGACGAAAAATAATGACAAATTCTCTCTCTTTTTACTGCGAAGATGAAACTAAATTACTAGAATTTGGTCAATCATTCGCGTTAGAACTTAAAAACTATTTGTTGCAAGAGAGTAAGCACTCTCTGGTTATTTATCTCAATGGCGAGTTAGGGGCAGGTAAAACCACCTTAACTCGTGCTATTGTGAGAGCGTTTGGGCATCAAGGCAATGTGAAAAGCCCCACTTATACGTTAGTGGAAGAGTACCATCTCGCCCCTTTTAATATTTACCATTTTGACTTATATCGCTTAGCTGATCCAGAAGAACTAGAATTTATGGGCATTCGTGATTATTTCAAACCACAAACATTATGTTTGCTTGAATGGGCAAGCAAAGGCGAGGGAATGATTCCAGAGGCTGATTTTATCATTCAAATCGATTATATGAATGAAGGGCGACAAATTACGGTTGTGCCACAAAATCAGTTCGCAACAGATATTTTAGTAAATTTTAATCAAAAATAGACCGCTTGTAGGGAAGGTGATGAAGAAGGTTATCCAATATATTGTTTTTAGTGCATTAAGTGTATTAAGTTTTTCGAGTTTTGCTAAAACCATTGTGGCTATTGATGCTGGACACGGTGGGAAAGATCCCGGAGCTATTGGCAAAAACTTAGGCATTTTAGAAAAAAATGTAACACTTGCTATCTCCAAAGAGCTAAAAGCCTTATTAGATGCTGACCCAAACTTTAAAGCGGTAATGACACGCTCAGGCGACTATTTTATTCAACTACCACAGCGTACGGAAATTGCCCGTAAGCATCGTGCGGATCTCTTAGTTTCTATTCACGCAGATTCTTCGCCCAGAGGGGATTCCTTAAAAGGGGCTTCTGTTTGGGTGCTTTCAAACAGCCGTGCCAGCGATGAAATGGGGAAATGGCTTGAAGATCACGAAAAACAATCGGAATTGCTTGGTGGAGCAGGAGCCGTACTTGCCAGCAATAAAGAGCGTTACTTAAACCAAACAGTGTTGGATTTACAGTTTTCACATTCTCAGCGTACAGGTTATGAGTTAGGGAAGAGCATTTTAGGGAAGATGTCTAATATTATGTCGTTAGCAAAATCGACCCCGCAACACGCAAGTTTAAGTGTATTGCGTTCGCCTGATATTCCGTCTGTCTTAGTTGAAACGGGGTTTTTATCTAACTCAACCGAAGAAGCAAAATTAGCAAGTACGAATTATCGCAAACAAGTTGCCAGAGCGATTTATCAAGGATTAGTGGCGTATCGAGCTAAAAATGGGCTTTCAACTTCATCAAATGTAAGTAAAAAATCAGAACAGAAAGAAAAGGCTAAAGCAGAAGAGAAGTCTTCTAAAACTAATTCTAAAAAAGTGAAGGGAGAGGCTCAAAGAGAACAGAAGAAAGAGCAAAATACCAAATCTGATAATAAGCCGGATAAAAAGAAAGAAAATCTAAAAGAAAAATCCTCTTCCAAAAAAGAGATTAAAATCTCAAATAATGGCTACCACATTGTTCAACAAGACGAAACGGTTTACTCCATTGCGAGAGCTTACGGTACAACCCCACAAAAAATTAGTGAGCTGAATAATTTGAAAAACTATCAGATTACGGTGGGGAAAAAGTTAAAAGTGAAGTAAAGCGAAAGGCTGATGAATTATGTTCATCAGCCTTTTTGGCTGTTAAGGTACGGCTAAAATTTTACAGTTACATAAATCATCGCTTTCAAATTCGGTAATATCTCCTGCTTTTTTATTCGGAATTGGGAATAAACGCACTGTGAGCGGTTTATTGAGCCTAAATGCCATTGTTCCCGTATCTCGCATTAATGAGGCAATTTGTTCAACAGTAGCATCGCTCGGAATAGGAACGGTGTCTAAGCCAATTCCACATACGGCACTGTATGTGAGCAATGCTCTAATATCAAATTGCCCTTTTTGCGTGCCTTCGGCAAGCCCTAAATCTTCTGTAACCGCAAGCATTAAGCCAGAAAAGCCTACAAGCGGTACATTTTTGATAGATTTAAACACTTTCGTTAATAAAGAGGAGGCTTCCACCGTGCCTGCTGCACCGAAGAAAGGCACGCCCATTAGTTCATATACTTCCGTCATTGAGGCACAGTTTTTTGACGGAGCAGCGGAGCTGTCAATCCCTGCAAATTCAAATTTTAGTGAGCTTTGTACAGATTTTACTGCTGCTAATACTTCATCAACGTGATATTGAAGAGCCTCTGACATCACCTCATAGCATTGGTGATAGAAATCATTATGTTGGGTTTTATTCAGCTCTTTTAACACCGAGACTAATAAATCAGGCGTTTCCAATCCAATAACGAAACTATTTGGCAACTCGCTTGAATGATAGCTGGCAGGAAAATAAGGAATAAACGGCTTACAATTAAAATTAACGGTAAAATTAAAGTTGCCTTCACCTCTCGGCGTAATGTCCGCAATTTGTTTCACAATTTGAGCAGAGTGTAAAATTTTATCATTATCTAAAATGCCAAATTCATCGAGTTCAACATTGACACAAGCATTAGACAAATCGCCATAATTCAAAATAAGCTCAGGCAATAATGCTAATTCTTGAGCTGTTTTTGCCTCGCCAATCGCAAAGCGAATACGTAAACCGCTATCACTTAATTGATTTAATAGATGCTTTAAGTAGGCTAAATCTTGCTTAGCAGTTTGAATATCGGTTAAATCCAAATATTCCCCAAAACTGTTGGTTACAATGCGGATAGATTGAATGGTATAGCCTTGTTTTTGAATGGCAGGAACGAGAAGGTTAAATTCTGCTTTGGCTGAATTTAATGCTTGCTGCCATTGAGATTTATCTTTGGTTAAACTAAGAAATAATGTGATGGTGCGTACACGGCAAAGTGCTTTATTTTGGTAGGTTTGCATATTTCCTCCTTGTTTTAGTTGTTGTGAGAATTAGCAATTATAACGAAGTTTTTGCAAAAAATCCGAAAAAATGACCGCTTGTAAAAGCGGTCTTTTCACATTTAACCTTCTGCTAATAGTGTTGGTAATTCAATCACAGCGTAGCCAAAAATCACGAGTAAGATAATTAAAATCACCTTTTCTGCGTTTGAAAGCGTTAATCTGCCGTTGAATTTATAGTTAGAGTAGAGATATAGCAAGATACCCGGCACATAAAGCACAACCGAGAGCAGTAAATATTCTAACCCTGCGGCATAGACAATCCATAAACCATAAATTGCAGCCATAAACCCTGTGAGTTTAATGTACCAAGCGGCATTAGTTTGGATTGATAACTTGAATAAATAAGCCCCGATTAAGAAGTAAGGGATTAAAATCATTGAGGTCGAAATCAACAATAGAGTGTTATAGCTCTGCTCAAACACAAAAACTAACACAAGGCAGAGTTGCACCACAAAGCCGGTAAACCAAAGAGAGTTAATTGGTGTCCCGTTTTCGTTCAATTTATCTAAAATTTTCGGGAATGCCCCGTTTTTTGAACCACGATAAGGCACTTCAGCGGAGTACATTGTCCAGCTAATATAAGAAGCAAGCACGGAAACAATCAAACAGGCGGTAATAATTACTTTACCTGTTGGCCCCATCATGGCATCAAGTAATGGACCCATTGATGGGTTTGCCATATTCGCAATGGTTTCACGAGGTAAAATACCGAGAGAAAGAATCGTAATTGCTACATAAAGTGCGAGGGCAATAATTATCCCTAACACCGTTGCTAAGCCAACATCAGAACGTTTTTTTGCGTGTGCAGAAAGTACAGAAGCTCCTTCCACCCCAGTAAATACCCATAAGGTAATCAGCATTGTGCTTTTTACTTGATCGCTTACGCTGTTATTCAAGGCAGTGGCTTTCACATCTGAATTGAATAAATCGACATCAAAATACCAAACGCCTAGCCCGATAAAGAGAATAAGCGGAGCAACTTTTACAAAGGTCGCAATCAGGTTTACGAAAGCCGCCTCTTTAATTCCGCCAGCAATTAAAGCGTGCACTAGCCACACAATAATTGATGAACCGATGAACGCAGCAAGAGTATTGCCTTGCCCGAAAATCACAGTATTTTCGCTATCGGTAAATACGCCTAAACCTTCAAAAGCGACGGTAAGATAGCCCACAATACCGATGGTGGCACATAACCAATAGCCCCAAGCAGACATAAAGCCCATTAACTCGCCGAAACCTTCTCGTGCGTAGGTGTAAATACCGCCGTCTAAATCAGGACGAAGACGAGAAATAAAGAAAAACGATAAACCTAAAAAGATGATACCAACACCCGTAATTAACCAACCAATGGTAATGGCTTCTGCACCCGCAACTTCCGCCATATTTTGCGGTAAGCTGAAAATGCCCGAGCCAATCATTGAGCTTAATACAAGCGCAGTAAGGGAAATTAATCCGATTTTTTTATTTGACATTGCTATTCCTTACTTTAAATTTTTTGCCAGCATTTCGATATATTCTACGCCGATGCCGCAGCAGCCACCGATAATTGTTGCACCTTGTTCAGTCCATTTTTTTGCCCACGCTAAATAGGCGTTTGGATCTAAATCTTTGCGAACTTCGTCTAAGCCATCGTTTGCGGTTGCATCTTTAGGCTGTGGAGCAAAGGCATTAGCATAAGCCCCTGTGCGGATATGCGTTGCATTGCGTTCAGCTAAGATTTTTTGTGTAACATCTAAGGCTTCACCAATTACTTCAGGTTGGCAGCAGTTAAATAAAATCGCTTGTACGCCTAGTTCAACCATTTCTTCAACGGCTTGTTTTACTGTTTCGCCTGAGCGTAATTTAGG
The DNA here is from genome assembly GCF_041807785.1 of Mannheimia sp. E30BD. NCBI lineage: Bacteria > Pseudomonadati > Pseudomonadota > Gammaproteobacteria > Pasteurellales > Pasteurellaceae > Mannheimia > Mannheimia sp. E30BD. The sequence goes on along the minus strand of NZ_JBGTYX010000006.1, from coordinate 106,131 downwards.
CTCTGTGGTTGGCTCATCATCAATGAGGGTGAACGAAACCCATAATGGTCGATTATCTTTCGGCAATAAGGCTTTGATTGAAACAGGCTCAATAATCGCACTTTGGGTTTCGCATAACCAAATATCGACATAAGGCGAAAGCCCATCAATTAACGGTTGAGCAATTTCTGCAAAACGTTCCATTTGAATCAGATCCGCTCGGTAAGAACCAAACATTGGCGGGAGAGAACCTGCAATTTGAGTTGCAAAATTTCCCGAATTTTTGACCGCTTGCTTAGCAAGGCGACCTGCTAAATCAGCCAAAGTTTTACCATCAGCGGCAAAACGTTTCTCGCCAATGTGAAAAGGTACAACGGCGTAGCTATCAGTGGTAATTACTTCCGCTCCGTGAGCAATAAAATCTTCGTGTACAGCTTGTACAAAATGTGGGCCTTCATACAACGCAGCAGCAGACCATTCGGGCTGGTGGAACGGAGCATTACGACGCATTAATTCACGGCTCATTCCGCCGTCTAATATCGTGATTGACATAAGTTTTCCTAATTGAAAGGTAAGAACAAAAATAAATACGAGCAGTTTACTGGCTTTTTGAATTATAGCTATAATTAAATCGTATAACTTATAACTTTTTGTAAAAATTATGCCTTATTGATTTTTAGATAAAGTAAGAAATGACTGACGTTTAGAGATTGTTTATGTTGTCATCAGAATGATTGGGTTATAGAATGCCATTTATGACAGTTTAGACCAGTTGATAGATTTTAAGGATAAAAGATGAAGAAATTACTCATTACCACTTTGATTGTGTTTGCTGCAGGTGGGGCTTATTTGTGGCATCAAATACAGAATGAGCGTACGGAATTGTCTAGTGTTGTGGCTGTGAACGGGCGTTTAGAATTAGAACGCTTAGATGTGGCAACCCTTTATGCAGGGAAAGTAGAAGAAATTTTAGTTAAAGAAGGGCAAAATGTTGAGAAAAATCAACCGCTTGTACGTTTTTCTTCAACCCAATCGCAAAGTCAGGTAACTTCTGCTGAAGCTCAAATTTCCGCAGCGAAAGCCCAAGTAGAAAGTGCAAAAGCTCAAAAATTACGGGCAGAAGAAGCGGTTGCACGTGCTTCGGCAGAAATGGCAGCCCAGCAACAGCAAGCTTCTGTTGCTAAATTAGAAGTAGATAATGCACGAAAATTACGCCGTGATAATTTAGTTTCTGCAAGTGAATTAGAGCGTCGCCAAGCCGCTCATAAAGCTGCCTTAGCCGCAGTAGAAACCGCAAAAGCAGCGAGAGCGGAAGCTCAAGCGGCAGTTAATCAAGCACAAGCGGTTATTTCTCAAGCAGAGGCAAATGTTAGTCAAGCAGAGGCAGCAGCCAATCAAGCCACTTCACAAAATGATGATATGCTGATTAAATCGCCAATTGCAGGTAGGGTAGAGTACCGCATTGTTGATGTGGGTAATGTGGTTGGTATGGGGGCAAAAGTTATCAGTTTACTGGATACCAAAGATGTTTACTTAAATGTATTTTTACCTGCCCATCAATCAAATAATGTCAAAATAGGCGAAGAAGCTCGCATTAAAATTGATGGTACAGACTATGTTTTCCCAGCACATATCGGCTATGTAGCGAGTGAAGCCCAATTTACGCCAAAATCGGTGGAAACATTGGAAGAACGCACAAAATTAATGTTTAAAGTGAAGCTCCAAATTCCAGAAGACATCGCCCAACAATATGCTGGCTTTTTCAAGGGTGGAATGACCGCAATGGGCTATGTGAAATATGACCACAGCGTCGATTGGCCTGAAACATTATCTGCAAAATTGCCAGAGAGCCGATAAATGATGACTGAACTTGCGGTTAAAATTAGCAATCTTCGCCATACTTATAAAAACACGGTGGCGGTTGATAATGTTTCGCTTGAAATTCCGAAAGGCAGAACAGTTGGGCTGATTGGTCCTGATGGTGTGGGTAAATCTACGCTACTGTCGCTGATTGCTGGGGTTAAAATTCTCCAGCAGGGAGAAATTTCGGTGTTTGGTTTAGATGTATCGAAAGCAAAAGACCGAGAGATCTTAACCCATAAAGTAGCTTTTATGCCGCAAGGGTTAGGGAAAAACCTCTACCTTACACTTTCCATTTATGAAAATATTGATTTTCACGCTCGAATGTTCGGGTTATCGCCAAGCCAGCGAAAAGCACGCATTCATCGCCTGTTAAAAGCAACGGGGCTTTTGCCCTTTGCCGATAGAGCCGCAGGTAAACTCTCAGGCGGAATGAAGCAAAAGCTCAGTCTTTGCTGTGCGTTGGTGCATAGCCCCGAATTACTGATTTTAGACGAGCCAACAACAGGGGTTGATCCACTTTCACGCCGTCAATTTTGGGAATTAGTTGAAGAATTGCGTGCTGAAACACCAGATATGACGGTTATCATCGCCACTGCCTATATTGACGAAGCAGAAGGTTTTGAATATGTAATGGCAATGGACGATGGCAAGTTAATTGTTGATAAGCCCACCCAAGCGGTTATTACTGAAACAAACAGTCAAAATTTAGAACAAGCCTATATCAAATTATTACCACCTGAAAAACGAGGGGCAGTAGATGGCTTGATTATCCCGCCTTTTGAGCCATTAAAAGATGATCCACCTGTTATTGTGGCAGAAGGATTAACCAAAAAATTCGGCGATTTTGTTTCGGTAGATAATGTGAGTTTCGTGATTCCTAAAGGCGAAATTTTTGGCTTTTTAGGCTCTAATGGCTGCGGAAAATCCACCACAATGAAAATGCTAACTGGCTTGCTTGAGCCAACTGAAGGCTCAGCATTACTGCTTGGTCAGCCGATTGATGCGAGCAATATCGACACCCGAAAACGGGTGGGATATATGTCGCAGGCATTTTCACTTTATGAAGAGCTAACTGTGCGTGAAAACCTTGAATTGCACGCCAAATTGTATCAAATTCCCCGTAGCGAATGGTCGCATTACGTTAATAATGTAATGCACCAATTCGATCTTGCTGATTTAGCAAACGAAAAACCGTTATCCTTGCCGCTTGGTATTCGCCAACGCTTACAACTTGCAGCAGCCTGTTTGCATAAACCTGAAGTGTTGATCTTAGATGAGCCGACTTCTGGGGTTGATCCTGCAGCTCGGGATATGTTTTGGGAATATTTAATCAAACTTTCCAGAGAAGATCGCATTACCATTTTCGTTACTACCCACTTTATGAATGAAGCGGCTCGTTGCGATCGTATTTCTTTTATGCACAGAGGAAAAGTGCTGGGAGTGGGGACGCCTGAAGAATTAAGATTAGGCAAAAAGGCGAGAACACTCGAAGAAGCCTTCATTATCTATTTAGAAGAACAAAATGATGAAGTAGCCGCCTCGAAAGAAACGGTTGATAATGAAGAGCAAGAAAATAGCTCGTTACAAGCGGTCAAAAATCCGCAATTTTTTGCAAATGGGTTAAATGTTATCTGGACTTTTGCCGTGCGTGAAGGAAAAGAACTATTAAGAGACAATATACGCTTATTATTTGCATTGCTTGGGCCTCTGATAATGCTGTTGGCGATGGGGTCGAGCATTTCTTTTGATATTAGACCCCTAAATTTTACCGTGCTTGATAACGATAACAGCTCGGAAAGCCGTAAATTGATTGAAGCCTTTGCTGGCTCGCCTTATTTTATTCGCCAAGATAATATTTATTCGATAGATGATATAAACCTTAGCCTACAAACGGGTAAAGCAAAATTAGTGTTAGAAATTCCCTCTGATTTTGGGCGAGATCTATTAGCTCAACGAATGCCTGAGGTAGGAATATTTATTGATGGAGCATTTCCAAGTACTGCAGAGAATTTGCAAGGCTCTGCACAGGGTGTTATTGGGCAATATATGCAGCAAATGTTAAGAGAAAATGGCATTAGTGCGAATATACCTTCTGTAACAGAGCCTCGAATGATCTATAACCAAGATTTTAAAAGCGTGTTTGCGATGACACCGGGCATTATTATGCTTGCAATGATGCTTGTGCCACCGATGATGACCGCACTTAGCGTAGTAAGAGAAAAAGAGATGGGAACGATTATGAACCTCTACGGCTCACCTGCTTCGCAATTTCAGTTCTTGTTGGGCAAACAGCTTCCTTATATCGCTCTTTCATTTATCAGCTATTTGATTATGGTGCTGGCGGCTATTTTTGTGTTTGGCGTGCCGATTAAAGGCTCGATAACCGCAATGTTCTTAGGTGTGTTATTGGCAATTTGTGCTTCAACAGGCTTTGGTTTATTGGTTTCTAGTTTTGTAAAATCGCAAGTAGCGGCAATTTTTGCCGCCGCGATTATTTCTATTGTGCCGACTATTAACTTTTCGGGAATGATGTATCCTGTTTCTCGCTTAGATGAAAATGTGCAGCTGGTTTCAAAGATCTTCCCGGGAGCTTGGTTTCAGCAAATCAGCTTAGGTGGTTTTACTAAAGGGCTTGGCTTTGCCGATTTCCTCCAACCTTATTTGGCATTGGCGGCGATTTACGCCGTTTACCTTGCATTAGCAACTTTTGCGTTGAAAAAACAGGAGAAATAAATGAACCGTTGGTTTAAAAATGTTGGTTTCCTCGCATTGAAAGAGTTGAAAAGTTTATTTAGTGATAAGGTGTTGGTTCTGCTAATTATCTATATGTTTTCCTTTGCCATTATCACTATTGCGAAACAAGGAATGACCGATGTTAAAAATGGCTCGGTGGGGATTATTAACTACGATCATTCAGCATTATCTTACCGTTTGAAAGATGCGTTAATTCCCCCTTATTTTAAAACGGTGGAAGATATTGAGCGTCAAGCGGTCGATCGAGCAATGGACGTAGGGCAATATACCTTTATTGTTGAAATTCCGCCTAATTATCAACGAGATACCTTAGCTGGCAAAGAGCCAAAAGTGCAGTTGTTAGTTGATGCAACAGCAATGACGCAAGCAAATATAGGGGCTCATTACATCAGCCAAATTTTTAACCAAGAAATTCAGCGTTTTGTTGGCTCTACAGAGTTACCTATTCCGTTCAATACCGCAATCAACGTGCTATATAACCCCAATTATGATAGTGCGTGGTTTATGGGAGCAGGGCAGATTGTGGGTAATCTTACCTTATTAACCTTGTTGCTCTCAGGCTCAGCAGTTATTCGAGAAAGAGAACGTGGCACAATAGAACATTTATTAGTAATGCCTGTTCGCTCAAGTGAAATTGCGGTATCCAAAATTCTTGCTAATAGCCTAATACTGTTAATTGTTACTTTATTCTCACTAAAATTTATTGTGTCGGGTTTTCTTGGTGCACCAATAAGTAATCAGCAAATTGCGATTTTCATTTTAGGCGTAGCCATTTTTCTGTTTTCGATTGCTTCACTCGGCATTTTATTGGCGGTATTTGCCCCCACAATGCCACAATTTGGCTTGCTCTGCATTCCCATTTACTTAGTGATGTATATGCTTTCAGGGGCAAATTCCCCACTTGAAAATATGCCACAACTGGCACAGCAATTAACCCAATTTTCGCCTACCACAATTCTAGGGAGCTACGCTCAAGATGTATTATTCCGCAACGCAGGCCTGGATTTGGTGTGGTTGCACTTAGTGAAAATGACATTAATTGGGGCGGTTTTTCTAGGCATCGCCTTAATGCAGTTTAAATCTATGCTCTCTAAACAAGGATAAATAATGAACCTTTATAAATTATCAACAATTGCAATTTTTACCGCTTTTCTGACCGCTTGTAATAGTATTACCGTCGATACCCAATCGTCCGTTGAAGTACCACTTGAGTTTGATAAAACCCAAGCCGACAAAGGAGCAAGTGAAATCCAACAATGGTGGAAAAACTGGAACGATCCGCAATTAACCACCTTGATTGAACAAGGATTAGCGAACAGCCTTGATATAAAACTTGCCCAAGCTCGCTTAGCAGAAGCCCAAGCCAATAACCAATATACCGAAGCCGATAAAGGCATTAACATTGGAGCAAGTGGCTCTGTGGGAGCTGGTATGATGGATATGGATACGGGGCTGTTTGATCCAAAACGCTCTGATGTAGCAGCGGTACAAGGCGGTATTTCCGCTTCTTGGGAGCCTGATTTTTTTGGCAAAAAACGTAGCGATGCTGATGCCGTAAGAGCAGGGGCATTAGCTCGCCAAGAACAGGTTTATGGTGCTCAGCTTTTAGTTTCCAGCGGCATTGCAGAAAATTATTTGCGAATTTATGCCATTGATCAGCAGCAAGAAATTCTGCGTAAAAATGTTGCCATTTTAAATGAGTTACAACGCTACATTCAAGGGCGCTTTAATGCAGGGCAGGCAACTGCCTATGAAATCAGTGAAATTAAAGTTCAAATCACGGCATTGCAGGCTCAACAATCAACGTTACAATCACAGGCTGATGCTCTTACCCGCAATATTGCGGTATTGATTGGTTCTGTGCCGCAAGGTTTTCGCATTATGAAAAGTGGTAATCCGTTAGCGAAAATTCCAGATAGTCCAAGCGGACAAATGCCAAGCACAGTGATTGAACGCCGCCCTGATATCAGAGCAAACGCCCGTCAGGTAGAGACTATGGCGGCTAAGTTAGCCAGTGTGAAAGCAGATCTCTATCCACGTTTTGATATCCAGTTCTTAGGGCAAGGTGGCTACATTAAAATCAATAATGACCTCTCGCCGATTTCGGCTCTAGCGAACTTAGTCAGTGTTGGCGTGAAGCTGCCAATTTTTACTAATGGCAGAATTCAAGCCAATATTGATGCTTCAGATGCTCGCCTACAGGCTGCGATGATTGAGTACGACAATAGCCTCTTAAAAGCACTTGGCGAGGTAGATTCTGCTTATCAACATCAAGCTAGTTTAAGTAAGCAAAGCCAGTTATTGCAAAATGCGGTAAAACAGGCTCAAAAGCAGGCAAACGATGCTCAAAGTCTGTTTAAATATGGCGAAAAAACCTTAGATGTGGCGATTAGAGCAAGAACATCGGTGCTGAATTATCAACAGCAACTGGTTCAATCTCAGCTTTCTCAAGCGTTAAATTTAATTAGTTTGTATAAAGCACTTGGCGGTGGCTGGCGATAGTTTACAAGCGGTTAGATTTTTAATTATTTTTGCACTTTTTGTTTGTTATTTTTGCAAAAAATTCAAAAAAATGACCGCTTGTAAAGCGGTCATTTTTATCATAATGAAAGATTATTTTTCCTTGCCGTAGTAGGCTTTCGTCATAATTTCTTCCAAACCTTAACAATCCCTTTAAAATCATAAGGTTACAGTAATACCAATGCTTTTAAATTGGGAAACAGGGTAAAATAAGGGGAAATGAAGTAAATAAATCGCCACTTTATCGCCACAAATTAGCGATTTACGAGAGGATTTAACGTGATGGCTTGTTCTAAGTGTGCAGGAGCAAAATGAGCATAACGCATAGTCATTTTTATGTCGGAATGCCCCAAAATATCACGCAATACTAAAATATTACCGCCGTTCATCATAAAATGGCTGGCGAAAGTATGGCGTAAAACGTGGGTAGCTTGTCCCATAGGCAGGGTAATATCTGCTTTTTTAAGTGCTAATTTAAAAGCACGATGGCAAGCCTTATAATAAGTACCAGCAAAAACTTTACCGCTGGTTTTGGGGATTAAATCATACAACTCTGGAGATATAGGAATAGTTCTATTCTTACCGTTTTTCGTGCCAGCATAGGTAATTTTATACGGTATTAATTGAGATGATGTTAAATCTTGAGCTTCGCCCCATCTTGCACCGGTTGCCAAGCAAATTCGCACAATAATTCCCAAATACTTATTTCTTGATTTATCACAAACATCTAACAAACGGTCGATTTCATCAGACCGCAAAAAAGCCAAATTTTGTTCTTTAACTTTAAAGGCACGAATTTTAGCTAAAGGATTACCCCCACTCCATTTCCCCAAACGCTCAAGTTCAGCAAAAACAGACCTTAAAATAGCTTGCTCACGGTTTATATAAGTCTCTTTCGGCACAATACCGCTTAAATCATTCACGATTTCGCCGCTTAACCGTTTTGCCCGATATTCTGCAAAATCGGAGGCGGTAAAATCCCGGGCGTAAGGGTCGCCAAACACTTTACACATCCATTTTAATTTATCGTATCTTGCCGCACCGCCGGAAAGTGATTTGCCGTGTAATTCGTACCATAATTGACAAAGTTCAGAGAGCCTTTGAGGTTGTTCACGTCTCACCACTACAGATTGAGCAAGAGGGCTATTCTCTATCTTAAGCTGATTATAAAAGCGAGTAGCCTCTGCTTTAGCTGAAAACCATTTGCGAATACGCTTTCCGTTAATATATGCTTCAGCAAGCCACTTACCACGGCTTTCATCTTTACGAACTGCCATAATTAGTTATTTTCTTTAGAAATTAAACGATATGATTGATCTTTATGAGTCGGTTGCTGTGGAAAGGCTAACTCTAACATTCCCTGTTCTACAAACTCTTTTAAATGTAATCTCAAACTTGATTCAGTCATCCCTAAAAGCTCTGCAAGTATTTTTTTGTCACAAATTGCTGATTGCATAACGCAAAAACAAATTCCCTTACTTTATACTTATTTTTCTTTTTCTTATCATAAAACTCTCTTGGAATAAGTGCTTTTAGAGAAGATAAAAACTCAGGTTGCAAATTTTGTAGATCAGTAATAATTTTTCTTCCATCTTTAATTGTTCGTCCATACTCATCTAAATCAAATCTATAGACTGTAATTTTATTAGCTTGTAAGTTAGCTTGTAAGTTATCATTTTCGAGTAAATCTTCCATATCGAAATGTAGCTGGCTACCAAGCATTATATCTTGGCGTTTACCATATATCGCTTGCAAATCAACATCTTTGACCCAAGGTAAAATATAAAATTTTTCCTTTTTCTCCCCCTTACTTAGCAACAAGCCTTTTTTCTCTAAAACAGGTAAAGCAAGCGTAATATCTCTACTATGATGATCTTTCTCTAATTTCTCCGATAAAATAGAATGATTAATCCATCCCTCATTCAACGAGTAAAATAAAGCCGCCTTGAGTATTAGAAAAAGCACTAAATGACTTCCAAAAATCTTTAGGCAAACTATTTGCTGCTGCTTTACATTCTAAATATGTTTTCTCTTTAATAAGCGTTGGATTACTTAAAAATTGTTTTATATTATCCCAAGTTAACATTCATTACCCCTGATATTCCTTTGCATAAATTCCACTCTACCTCTTCCTTTTAAATTTAAATAAGGAAAACACCCAGCTCACAAAACGAGGGCGTTGAGAGTCTGCAAAAATGCTTTTCAGATGACAAACAAATTCATACATCTCTTGCAATTCTGTATCGGGCATTTCTTTAAAATAACGTGTGCTATAACATTTTGCGGCGTGCGTATTAATTAAATATTCAAAATGAGAAGAACGCTGACGGCATTGCAAAATTTCGGCAATCATTTTATTACGAGGTACACTAACCGTGTTTTGATGAATATGCGTAATATGAATATCTCGCCCAGCCATATTTGCTATATGGCTATTTTCAACATTTTGTTTAATCTCTGACATTTTAAGGTTATCTTATCTCTTTATAAGCTACAGAAATTAATTCACCTGCTCCTGATTTTTTGCCGCCTCGCAGGGTCTCTTTATAGGATAAACGAATAGTTTGTCTTTGGTTTTCTGCAATAACTAATTCATTTGTCAGAATATTTTTCTCATAAGTCTGCAGTTTATCGACCTTCACTTTTAAATTAAAAAGAATACCATCGGTGCGTTCAGCAGTAATACTTAAGGTATCTCCTAATGTACCTACACGCTCAACCCCTTTAATATAGAAATCATCCGCTTTATTATCGACTGATTTTTCAGTTGTGGCACGCTGCTTATATTGTTCAAGTGCTTCACCTTTCGCACTGGTATGCTGCACCTTGGCTTCTGTTACGCTTGGGTCTTTAGCGATTTGTCGCATAAAGTTTTCAGAAGCCAATTCTCCTCGTTTTTCCAACTCATCACTAAATACGGTGCGACCATCGTGAGCAGAAAGTAAAGTCTGCAGCGTTTCATTTTGCTGACGGTTCATTTCGACAAATGCTTCTGCTTGATTAGCCATCATTTCTTTTGTGTTATTAGAAAGTGTATTGGCAATTTCTACTTGTGCAGCAGACAGTTTTTCTGCAATAGCAACTTGGGCTTTTGTTTCTTCATTTTGAGTCTGAAAGTATTGGTGCCCAAGAAAGCTCACGGTGCCACCTAATACGCCGATATAGGTAACAAATGCCGCAAGTTGTTTCCAACCATTCATACTACTTAATGTACTATTCATCTGTGTAAAAAAGCTATTCGCAATATTTTCTGCAGTACCTTCGCCATCAGACGAACCTTCTGCAATTTTGATTACTACATCGAATTGCGATCTATCTCTTTCTTTTAGATAACGCAAATCGGGCTTGCCATATTTTACAACACAAATGGCACGAAATATCTCATCGGTAAATTCTTTTAATCCATCAATAAGATAAGTTGTAACAGTTGATTGATATTTTTCACCGCCTTTCACATTAAAATGGATAATAGGCCAGTTTTTAAATTCAGCAGGAGGAAAGGTAAAATGAGGCTTTTCTAAATCACAATCTACTAAAATTTGATGTACATACTGCTCAAAAGCCTCTTGGCTATCAATGATAAATGTTTCAGGCATTACTCATCATCCTCAAAATAGATTCTTGCCCCTTGTTGAACATTGCCACCGGCAATATTTTCAACCTTGCTATGAGAGACTGATTGACTCACACCCCCGTTTTGGGCGGTCGGGTTACCACTTGCAAGATTCCCCAAAAATAACACCGCTTGCATTTTCTGCGAATCGTCCAAATCCGCAAAGGCGGTTAAAAGCATACGTTCGGACGTGTCCAATTTCTGTTCTTTACTTTCTCCAAGTAGCAACCAATTTAGATCGCATTTGTATTTTTTAGCAGCCTCTAAGATGGTTTCTATAGGCATACTGTTCCTATTGCTCCAGCCTGACAGCGTTTTTTCATTAATCCCTAACACGACAGAAAGTTCTTTATTTGTTGTTACATCTGCAACTTTTCGCAAGCGTTGCAAAACCTCTATTGTCGAAAAAATAGACATACAAACCTCTAGGATTAAAAATTAAGTTTACATTCTTAAAAATGAAGATTATTATGCTCAATATAAAGAAGCAAAACGAAGCAATCAAAAGCAACGTGAAGCACTTAGCACAATATCACAAAACGAGGAAAAACAAAATGGAAAACCAAGCGGGAAAACCAACCGAAATTCAAATCGCAGTACGCCTAAAAGGTGAGCTTGCCGACAAAGTAAAAGCAATGGCAGAAGCCGAAGACCGTTCGTTTGCTTACATTGCCACACCCCCGTTTGGGGCGGTTGGGTTACCACTTGCAAGATTCCCCAAAAATAACACCGCTTGCATTTTCTGCGAATCGTCCAAATCAGCAAAGGCGGTTAAAAGCATACGTTCTGATGTATCGAGTTTTTTCTCTTTGCTTTCGCCTGTTATGAGCCAGTTCAAGTCGCAGTTATATTTTTCTGCAAAGTCAGCCACATACGCTAGAGAAATAGCTGTTCCCCTTTTCCAATTCGCCACAGCAGTTTTGCCAATTCCGAAGATTTTAGCTAATTCCTGATCTTCTCTTACGTTTGCAAGAGTTTTCATTCTGTCAATGATGTCAAGGTTGTTCATAAAATCACCAAATAAAATATAAAATGTAAAATAATGATTTACAGTTCATTTAAATACAACTAAAATCACAACCATACAGAAGCAACACGAAGCAAATAAAAGCAAGTGAAGCAAGTTAAACAATACCACAAAAGAGGGAAAAACAAAATGGAAAACCAAGCAGAAAAACCAACCGAAATTCAAATCGCAGTACGCCTAAAAGGTGAGCTTGCCGACAAAGTAAAAGCAATGGCAGAAGCCGAAGACCGTTCGTTTGCTTACATTGCCACACGCTTGATTAAAGAGGCAGTCGAGGCAAGAGGCTGGAAAATGGATTAAATGTTAAGGGGAATTTGTGAGGAGTTGGAGAAATGAAAGAACAAATCAAACTTTACCGTGAAATCCTCAATGCGGTGAAAGAAAAAGGCATTGAGGAGGTTGAGCAAGCTATTAACCAATTAGAAGCACAGTTTAATTTAACGCAAGAAATTTACCAGCGGCATTACCAAATGCGTCAGCAAGGTCGGGGTCGTGCTCGCTTAGATGCCGGTGCATTTTTCCAACGTTGCCAGCAAGAGCAGAACGTACTTCATCAGATTTCGGCAGACTGTGAGTTAGCACTTGAAGAAGGCAATGTTGGCACTCCGTCTCAAGCCGAAGAGCATTAAGTTCTTTTTCAATCTGCTTTAACCGTGATTGTAATGCCTTGTCAGAAAGGCGAGCAAGTATTTCAAGTGCATTATCATTTTTAGACATAACGATTTCCTTTTTAAGTTAAGTGGAAATCAGATTATACAAAAATTCAGTAGGTCAATATGAAGCATTTTTTACAAGTGATACTGGAAATAATGGTGTGGATAGGGGCAGGAGTGTTTATAACCTCCTTACTCTCCTCATTATTGAATTATGGAGGCTGAAATGGAGCAACCGCTAGTGATTCAAATCGGGGCAACGGTGCCGGTTGTGACCTATGCCAAGTTTGCCGAAATGGTGGGAATGTCGGAAGAGTGGGTAAAAGACCAAGTACAACAAGGCAAAATCCCGATTATGCCGAAAAAGGGCAAAGAAAAACCGCTGATTAACTTAGCGAAATATTGGCAAATAGCATTTTCCCAGCCTTACTAGGAGTAAGTTATGGCAAAAGATGACGAGCTACTTCACCCCATAATCCGTGAGGGGTTAGCCAAAGCCCGACAACGGGTGAAATACTACAAAGAGAAAGGTTTAATTACCTTAGAAAACGGAGCGGTAAGCATTTTTAAGCTGGCAGAGCGGCAAAGAAAAGATTTTATCGCACGCCAGCAGCGGAATGCAAAAGATAAAGCCTTACAGCAACTACAAGCACATAGCAAATTAGTGGGGAAAATATGAGCCGTAACCGTGAATTGTGTGAGTTCTTTCACAAACTGTGGTGTAAAACCGGTAATCGCTATGCTTATCGCCGTTATCAAGTGTTTTCGGCACGTTATCAGAAGGAGTGCTTAGCAAATGATTGGCAATAAGAAGTTCTGCATTACCAAACAACGCAATACCTACTGTTTATATAGGCGAATCCATAATTCGGTTGGAGAGGTAATCAAAGAAATATTGGTATTTGAAACCGCAGAATTATCAAAGGCAATCAATAAACTTGTGCAGCAGATGAAAAAAAAGAGGGAATATGAGCAACATCACTAAATCCGCCTACACCCATATTCACCCAAACTGGCAAGCCCCGAGCGGTAAAACTTACCGGATTGAGCGATATGAATTAAAACGGCGGTATGTACTGTTTGCCAACCGGCAAATAATCGTTAGCCATATTGAAAGCGATGTAATGTTGCTATGGCTACTGAAAAATGAATTTGGCTGGGGTGGCAATATCAAACAGCCCCTTAGTCCAAAAGACCTAGAAAACCTCCGCTTGCTTGAGCAAGCATTCTGTTTAACCTATACCGGAACTTTCATTAATGAACTATCAAAATGAGATTCTATCTGCCGCTGAAGCGTTAGCAATGGGTGTTTCACTCCCACCGGTTGCCGGTGCTTCTGCTTGTGTATTAGAGTCTCATTCTGATCGTTTATATCAGGCGTTCAAACAGCCTTACACTTCAATGGTTCAGCAAGAATTATTCTCGCTAGACCCTATTCACGAACCGTTACGCCAATCTTATTTTGAGCGTTTGCCCCGTGCCTTAGCCGATTATTTCGGCAGAAAATACCACGAAAAACTAGCAAAACAAAAACTTAGCCAAGTTGAAACTGCTGATTGGTTCAAAGCGGAAATGACTCGCAAAATGCCACGCGTTGAAGCCGTTATTAATCAGTATTGCGATGTATTCGATTTTCTCAAGCAATCCCATCAAGATTTAGATTTTCTTGCCGAGTTGGGCGATGAAAGCTATTTCAGTGCAGGTATCGACACACAACAAGCGGTCAAAAAAATTCAAAAAAATGCACAAGCAAAAGGGATTGAGTTTCCTATGCACCTTTGCCGCTTAGAGAACAGTTCAAAATACCTCAAACAGCACGGCATCCGCCCGCTTGCTTACCAAACTGAAGAGCAGCTTAAAAGCATTGCGTTAGTGATTGCTTATCGTCTTCGCCAACTGCAAGAAGATAACCTAGAGCAAAACAAACATAAAGCGGTAGATAGCGACACCGCTTATAGTGTGTTGCTGGAGTGCTATCGGGCAATGATGAAAGAGGTGAATACCTTAAAAATAGATGCCCCTTACCAAAAGAAAGCTAAAAAAGGCAAATTGACCCAAGAAGAACTCACCACCGGCTTTTTAAAAATGGTATGTGAAAAGTGGTGGTTCAGAAAATTACACCGTATCGCCAAGCAAATGAAAGAGCATTTAGCCATTGCTTGCGGTATGGTGAATATCCTTTCGCCTTACTGCTCAAATGTTTGCTTGAAAGAATTTGAGGAGCAACAAAAAGCAACCATTGATTATTTGCGTGCGATGATTATTGTCAATATCGCCGAGCCTGAAGAGCAGCTATCTTTGTTTGATACTTGGTTAAAATCGGCTTCTAATCCGAAAATCAAACGCCTTGAATTGCTTACCCGAATGAATGGGTATGAGCAACACGCCGATGAAGAGGGGCATGAAGGCTGGTTTATTACCCTTACCGCCCCATCAAAATATCACGCAATGCTTTCAAAAACCAATAACGTGAACCCGAAATGGAACGGGGCAAGCCCTGCGGAAACACAGGCTTATCTTGTTAATATCTGGGCGAAAATTCGTGCCAAATTAAATCGTGAAGGCGTAATGAGTTATGGCTTTAGAGTGGCAGAGCCTCACGCCGATGCAACCCCACACTGGCATTTAATCTTATTTACCCGTCCGGAAGATATAGACAAATTACGCCGTGTTATTTTGAGTTACGCCCTTGCAGAGGACGGCACAGAAGCCGGTGCGAAAAAATACCGCTGCAACTTCAAACGTATTGAAAAAGAGAAGGGTACGGCAACCGGTTATTTAATTAAGTATGTAGCAAAAAATACTGATGGCTACGGTATGGACGGCGAATTTTCAGACGAAGCCAATTTATCGGCGAAAGAAAATGCCAGACGTTCAGACGCGTGGTCACGGGTTTGGGGGATTCGTAAATTCCAACAATTAGGCAATACGCCGATTACCTTATGGCGTGAATTACGCCGCTTGGGGAATATCGAGCAAGCCGATGAAACCTTAGAGCTATTACGCCAATTTGCCAACGACGGCGATTGGAAAGGTTTTACCCAAGCGTTGGGCGGTGCGTTGGTTAAACGTGCCGGTTTAGTTGCACGCATTACTTATACCGAACGCCAAAGCGAAAGCGGCGAGGCGTTATATACCCTTTACCAAGAGCCGTCCTTAAAAGTGAATGGCATCATAAACACAGCTAACGGTGTACAAATTAACACTCGCCCGAAAGAGTGGAGCATTTGCCTTAAGCCTAAAGATTGGGAGGAGCAACAATTACAAAGAAAACTTGAAAATGCAACCGAAACGGAACGAGCAGAAGCCAAACGTAAATACTACGAGAAGTTAGGGTTTAACGAGGAGGCTATTACTCTATTAGGGGAGCTTGCTCCCCCTTGGACTTGTGTCAGTAACTGTACGGGGTCAAAAAATAATCAGATTAGTGAAGAGGCTCGAAATTGCCTAAGAAATGAACTGATTACAATACGAGGACGGGTTACTGAACATCAAATAGACGATTTACTAAACGGCAAGCGGTTAAAAATTTGGGGAAATTCGCAAAAAACGATTTATCTCACCTATAACCGTGGGCGGTTGATTGAGCAAATAGTCGATAATCAGCAAATTTATTTAAATTGAGGTATAAAAAATGAAAGAGTTTGATTTAGAAAAAGCATTGGCTGGGGAACCGGTAAAATTAAGAGATGGTAGTAAAGCCTATGTAAGATATGACATAGCTGATCAGTTGAGTAGTTACGAATCTTATAGCAGACTATTTGGATTTGTGGTTAAAAATAATAAGTATGATTGTGAGTGTAGTTGGAGTATTGAAGGGAAGTATTTTTATGGCTTTGATTATGATGAGGATATTATCGGAATGTGGGAAGAATCAAAACAGCCACGCATAACGCTGGAATTACCGGCACCACTTAAAGAACCTCGTGAAGGAATGTTCTATATAGAATTTGGCATAATTTATCAATCCTAAGTGGAGAAGTAACGAAATGCTAGACAATGAGCAAGAGGCAATTTTAGCCCGTGGCGGTTATTATGCCACAGCCGAAGACGCTCAAGAATGGCTTAATGCAATGAAAAACAACCGAGCATAAGGGGGAGCTATGGCAGGTGTAAACAAAGTGATTTTAGTCGGCAATCTTGGTGCAGACCCAAAACTAAACAATGAACAAGATATTGAGAAATTAGTTGCACGTATCTATATTGCCACAAGCGAAAGCTGGCAAGACCAACGTACTGGCGAAAAGGTAGAGAAAACCGAATGGCACAATGTGGTGCTATGGCGAAGACTGGCGAAAATTGCGAGCGATTGGCTACGCAAGGGGGATAAAGTCTATATAGAAGGCAAACTGCAAACCCGAAAATGGACGGACAACAACGGCGTAGAACGTTATACCACCGAAATTATCGCAAGCAGTCTTCAGATGTTAGGCACAAAAGGCGAAAGAACCGTCCCAACTAACAACGCACCAAAGCCACAAGATGGCGAGGTAATGACAGATGAGGAGCGACAAGAGGCACAACAAACTAACCAGCAAGATTCTCAAAGTTTTGATGATATACCGTTCTGAATTACATATATAAAGTAACAGAAAGGGGCATTACGCCCCTTTTGATTGTTTGAATAATTCAACCGCTTGCATAATGAGTTGATTTTGTGGAATGTTGTATTGAGCGGATAACTGTTCTAGTTCAGTGATAAAGCTAATCGGGAGTTTAAAGCCTTTGACTTTTACACATCTTCTTTCATCACTTAGTGCTTTTAATTGATTGGTTGACAATTTCATTTTTATTCTCCATAATTTGAAGAACTAGGGAGCGGTCACTCCCTAGTAAGTTATCAAATTAGTAAGCTGGCATAGACCAGAGTAATAAGATGATAACCAGGATAATGTACTTCAACATTAGATTATCCTTCTTCATTTGTAAGGTTTAAGCCTTACGCTCACTTTCAAGCTATCTCCTTGAAAGTGGGGTTATTATAATTCGGTTAACCGAATCATTCAAGTAATAAATACAAAAAAGCCGATAAATTTTCGTTTATCGGCTTTTGTTTTATACTAAAGATAAATTCACTTCTCGACCTAATTTTTTGAAGGCTTTTTCGATAAAGTCAATTTTGGTTGGATAGCGAAAATCTAATAAACGGTCAATTTGCGGCATATGCACATCTAAACGGCGTGCCATTTCTGCTTTTCGAATGTCTTGAGCTAACATTTCATTGAGTAAAAGCACTTTTAGAGAACGAAGTAAAGACAGCGGAACAGTATGTTGCCCTCCTTTAGGTTTGCTTGGTAACGGAATTGTGCGTTTATCATCAAAATAAAATTCTAATGCGGTTTCTAGTCCTTCTTCTGCCTCAATTAAAGCACTTTCAATATCTTCGCCCACGCTTGCCGCTTCCGGAATATCAGGAAAAGTAACTAGATAAGTGTTATTGGTGTCTTGGATAATTTCAACGGGATAACGTAGCATAATAAAGCTCCTTTAGTGGAAAAGTTGCCCCGTAGGGCAACTTTTATTTTATACCTAAGTCTTTTTTTATTTTATTCTCTAAGAATGTCCCCATTTCCTTGCTACCGTGGTAAGGAAAAACGGATTGTTTACCGTTCAGGGTTACTTTGCGATGACTTCCACGCTTATGGTTTTCAATCTCGCAACCTAAAGAAATTAAATACCTTAGGAATTCACTGTATTTCATAGGGGTACCTCCTTTTTCATACAGTGAGGATATTATACAACAATTTTGTTTAAATGCAACAAAATTGTTGTGTTTTTTTAAATAAAAGCCGATAAATTTTCGTTTATCGGCTTTTGTTTACTTTGCCAGCTCCATATCGCAAGCCAGTCTTAAACTTTTTATCATTTCTAGCGGTAAACTCTTAACAAAATCAGTCAATCCGCTTTCTTTATCCAATTTTGATTTTCTTACTTCGTGCGAAAACTCCGAACTTTCAACCCAAATGCGTTCACAATGTGGGTTGGTGCATTTTATATAATGCTGGCTAAATCCATTCATTACTTCAATGGATTTAGTAATTCTTGCAGTACAACCGCATTTACAACGTTTTTTAATTTGTCTTGCCATCAATTAACCCCCCAAAAAAGTGGCAATAATATAACATAAATTGTCATCTTATCGCCACTTTATAATTTTAAAAATAATCTTCTCAAGTTAAGTATTATCAATGGTTTTAGGTTTAAATATGATTTCTAAATCGCCACTAATTTCGGCGTCGGAGTTAATGGCGTCGGATATTAATTCTTGCATTGGGAAAACTTCGTCTAATTGATAAGCCTCACGATATTTCAACGGATCGCCCAATCCACCGCTATTGCTTGGAATAATACCGCCTAACCCGGGTGGAAAACGGTGTGCAGTTAAAATATCTTGTGCGGAAATCTGCTTAATTGTGCCAAATTCATCCTTTTTGCCTGTATCACCAATCGGGATAACTTTTACCCCTTCAGGGTCGCCGCCGGGAATGTTTAAATACACGGATTTAAAATTACCTACCCCTTGTGAATTGGCAATTTTATTCGCCAGCTCATTTTCCATTTCTTCGTCCATATCAGGATCGGTAGTGTAAAGAATAAAGCCCATATGAGCACCGTTAGAATAGTAACGACGTCTAAAAATAGTTGCATCACTATTTAACAAGGCAGATTGTAATCCGCCTAAATAGTCAGGGGTGCCGTAAATTTGTTGTAGTGGGTCATAGAGTTTAATAAAAATAATATCGTGCTCCGCATAATCAATCATTTCATTACATTGAATATCTAACAATGATTTGCGGACTAAATAGCGGAAGCCACCCTCCTTTTTCTTGCGTAGGTAAAGCGATGAAAGCACGTGCAAACCAATCACTTTACCAAAGCGATTTCGCAGTTTTAAAATCCCAACATCGCCAAATTGGATTAAGTTTTGACATAATGCCCGCATATCCATGCGGCTTAAAATACCTTTTTCATAGCCGGCTGAAATCATATTTGCCCGACTTTGCAAAATACCGCAATGTTGGGCGTTTTGATATGGGAGTTTTGCCAATGCAAAACGGTTTACCGGTGTTTCGTAGCAGTTGAAAGTGTCATTAAAACTTAATCCGATATAATCAAGAGCAGGGGCGACAGTTGTAGTTGCATCTTGCAACGGTAAAAAGGAGAAATGCTTGTTTTTTGCTGCTGTGGTGTGTTGTTTTCTGGTCATAGTCTTTCCTTTAATTAATCACTAAACGGCTACGGCGTTTCGGCTTATCGTCTAATTGTTTACGATTTATCGCATTGGCGATTGCCCAAAACACATCGGCGTGTTGTGATTTTGAATTACGTTCTGCAATATAGGTAATTTTGCCGCTATTTTTCGTGGTAACCTGTTTAACCATTAAAAACGCAGCCGGAATATCGCTTTCTTCCTCATTCCATTCAATCATATGATTTTCAACTAAATTATGGACTTTCAGTACCATTTCAGTTTTGGCTTCAGGAGTATAAGCGACAGATTCAATAATTCGCCGTGCTGATTTTTTCAGATTTGAATAAACCCCATAGCCTACGCCATTGGCATCAATGCCGATGTAGGAAAAATTATATTTCTGCATTAATTCCTTGATTTGCCCTTCTTGCCATTCATAAGACAAACCAAACCACTGATAACGAACCAGCACACGATATTTATCTCCGTGAACCATAGGCGGAGCAATAATAACAAAACTTGCCCCATCAAAACTTTCTGCAGGGTCATAACCTCCCCATACTTCACGATGACCAAATGGGCGGGCTGCATTAATATCAAAATCACTCCATTTCCCAATATCAACAGAACATTTGAGTAAATTGGCTATAGTGAAAATAGAATCGGCATCATCAACCCAAACGCACATAAAAAGCTGGTTAAAAGCGTGCGTGCTGTATTTTTGTTTTAATGCTTCAATGTCGAAAAGCTCGCCAGCTCCACCTTTTAAGGCATCTTCAATGGTAACTACATAACGCCAAGCACCATCGGGGCAATCTCGCCCACCATCTCGATATTCATCAAAGCTAGGAAAGATAATATCTTTACGGCTTTTGCTATCATCTTTCCACATATCACCGGACCAAAACGCGTAAGATTCGTGAAATTTTGATGATGGTGTGCTGAAATAGGTTTCTCGCCATTTCTTATGCGTAGCCATTGCACTGGATACGGTGTAAAACTCTTTAAAGTTACGCAACCAAGCAAATTCATCACCATAGACGTGCCCGTGATAGCCTTGAGCCGTGCTTTTATTCGTGGATAAAAAGTGTAATTCAGCCCCATTACTTAAAATGATCGGGTTGCCTTTTAGCTCAACATCAAAGAATTGACGAGCCATTTTAACAATATAGGTTTTAAAAATTTCCGATTGCTTTTTAGATGCAGACAAGAAAATTTGGTTATCACCGGTTTTAATCGCATTTTCTAACGCTTCAAAGGCAAAATAATAGGTTGCTCCGATTTGTCGGCTTTTCAGTAGTATGCGGACTGCTTTTTCAATGTTTGCTCTTAAATGCAGCTGATATTTAAATAACGTTTCTAAAAACGGCTCAAACATTTCATCGGTAATATGAGAAATGTCGTTTTTGACTGCTTTTTTTCGTTCTTTTTTAGTCGGTGCTACGTTTTCTTCATTATTTGCAAAAAACTCACTATTTTTAACCGCTTGCTTACTTTCTTTAGCACGTTGGGCTTTGTACTGAATATCCCGTTCAATTAAGGTGTCAAGCTCCTTAATTTCCTGTTCTGTTTTTCCTTCACGTTCAATCAGAGACACAATTCTAAGAGCAATTAACTCTTCAATCCCACGCTCACTTAATAAGTTACGCCAGTTATATTTTTCCGCCCAATAATAAACAGGACGGGCAGAATTTAAATTTAACTCCTTAGCAATTTCTTGTGGGCTGTACTTTTTCAGATAAAGAAAACGAGCCTCAAAAATGACTTCTTCAGGATAATGTGATTTTCGCTTTTTTAATCTTTCGGTAGTTTTCATTCCTTTTATCGCTCCTAAATGGTGCTATTTTGCCGAATAAACCGGCTGAAACCTTGTAGCGAAAATCGGATATTTTCGGATATTGGGCAATTTAACCTTTATAACCGAATATATCCGAATTGTGGTGCGTGAAAATCGGTTGAAAATCCGTAAAAATTCCCTTTGCGAATTTATTTCGAAAGCAATTTAAGGCGAAAAAATGACAAAAACCACACTTTCAACAAATTGGATTTGCATTGCAACAAGCGGACCTACCGTGGATGGTCGGGAAATTTCACCGCAAGATTTGTTAGATATGGCAGCCAATTACAACACGAATGAATACACAGCGTTAATTTGGCCCGAGCATTACCGCTGGCAAAACTACGGCAAAGTTCTGGAAGTGAAAGCCGAGCAGGTAAATGACAACGAAGTCAAGCTCTTTGCCAAAATCAGCCCAAATGCCAACCTGCTAACCTTAAATCAAGAAGGGCAAAAATTATTCACCAGTATTGAAATTTACCCGAATTTCAACAATTCAGGTAAGCCTTATTTAGGCGGTTTAGCCGTCACCGACAGCCCCGCCAGCCGAGGCACGACAGAATTAAATTTTGCTGTGCGAGGCATTCCGGCAGGCACGACTTTTGGCAATGTTGAATCCTTTAGCTTTCAATTATTGGAAGATGAAGAACAACAAGCGGTCGGATTATTCAAATTTTTTGCAAAATTATTTAGCGAAAAAGACAAAGCAAGCGAAAAGGTCGAGCCGACTTTTTCTGCCAATCTTGGCAACCCTCATACTAACGAGGCATTTTTTCAAATGACAAAAGAAGAGTTACAAGCGGCAATCCAAGCCGGTATTGCTGCTGCTTTTGCTGCTCAAAAACAACCTGAGCAGGCAAAAGAAACGGAAAAAGCAGAGAGCAAAGAAGAAACTGTATCCGCAGAACAATTTAATGCATTAAAAGCTCAATTTGATGAATTAAGTGAAAAATTCAATCAAGCAACGCAAACCGTAGCGACTGCCGTGCCAAATGGTGCTGCAACACAATTTAATGCTAAAGATGCACCAATTTTTTAAGGGGATAGTATGTTTAACGAATTTTTAGACCTTGTTGCAGCTCGCTATGGGATTGACCCAAATGTATTACGTTTAGGGCAATCCTTTAATGTAAACCCAACTGAAGCGGCAGAGTTAGCAGGTAATATCCAGCAACAATCGGACTTTTTAAGCAAAATTAACGTTATCGGTGTAGTGAATGTAAAAGGTCGTAAGATTTTCGGAGCAACCGAAAAAGCTATTACAGGACGTAAACAAAATGGGCGCCATTTGGCAAGTATTGAAGCCTCTGAAAACACTTACGAATTACACGAAACCGACACAGGAGTATTAATACCGTGGGAATATTTCGACAATTTAGCAGGCTTAGGTGTGGACCGTTTAATGGCTGGCATTGCTCAATTTGTAAACCAACAAACAGCGTTAGATATGTGCCAAATCGGCTGGTTTGGTGAAAGAGTCTCTCCGACTACATCAGATAAAGAGTTAAAAGATGTCAATATTGGTTGGCTGAAATTACTTGAAACAAAACGCCCAGCGAATGTTTATAAAGGCAAAGGCTCAAGCGGTCAAGAAAAAATCAAAATCTACGGTGCAGACGCCGAATTTTCTTGCTTAGATGAATTAGCCTTAGATTTACGTCAAGGTTTAGACCCCCGTCATCAAAACCGTAATGATTTGGTGTTCTTGGTAGGGCGTGAATTGGCTGCTAAAGAATCTAAAATTATCAGCAAGCAACACGGATTAAAACCGACAGAGCGAGCTGCATTAGGTTCAAAAACCTTACTGGGGTCATTTGGTGGTATGGAAGGTTTAACGCCACCAAACTTCCCGGCAAAAGGTGCGGTAGTAACGACTTTGGAAAACCTCAGTATTTACTACCAAAAAACAAGCGTAAGACGTTCTTTACGCAATGATGAAGATAAAAAAGGTTATGTAAACAGCTATTACCGTAATGAAGGTTATGTTGTAGAAGATTACGGCTTAATGACGGCAATCAAAGCAGATAACGTTGAATTCGGTGAAGACGAATAAAGGTTAATTTTATGGGATTGGTAGAGCAGCAAAACAGAATGAAAGCTGAAAATAAACTGGTTGAGGAACAAACAGTACGTGGCACGACTGATGGATGCTTGCCGGTGGGTGATCATACTCAAACTATTTTAGAAATTTCACTACAAAATGAAATTAATAAAATCCGCTCTCTACCGTCCCTTGAGTTACGAGCAGAATACAAAAGAGATATCTTTTTGCCTAAATGGCTACCTTATGCAGAAGACTATTTTAATAAAGGAGTAAAGTACCAAAATAATGTTGTTGGTTACTGTGTTATTTATTTGTTTGATGTGGGCGATCTTACGCAGGGCATTAATCTTGCACTTAAAGCGATTGCTGATGGACAGAAACTCCCTCAACACGTTAAGCGAACAATCCCAGCCTTCGTTGCCGACCAAATATTTGACTGGACGGAACATAAAATCCGCACGGGAAACAGCGTTCAACCGTTTTTTAATCAAATATTTCAAAACGTGGCGACAGAGTGGCAATTAATGGAAATTATTAGTGCTAAATGGTTTAAATTGGCTGCTCAACTTTTAATTTTAAGCGATGGCAAAGCCCACGCCGCTAAATTTGATGATCCGGAAAGACTAATGCTGGCACTTGACCTATTAAAACACGCTTACACTCTTAATCATAAGGTGCAAGTGATGTCATTGATTGAACGTTGTGAAATGCGATTAAAAAGATTGCATCAATTAGGTGTAAATCTCGAATTACATAAGACACCACCAAAGGCGGGCATCATTAACCCAAAATTGCCAATTAATATTGAGCGAGTATTGGAGTTATTGCTTGCTCCGCCGCTTTCTTTGGACGAAGTCTTAGCCAAACAAGCAACATTGGCATAAACATAAAATGCTAAACGGAAGAAAAACAGAATACAGTGAAGAAGTAATCGTCAGTGATGGCTTTTGGGGGAATATCTCCATCTCCGAATTTCAAAAGCAACGGGCAATTCCGCTGCAAATACCGCTTGAATTGATTAAAACCGCTTTAATTGGAGCAATGCAAAGTCTTGAAATAGATTTGGCAGAGTTAGTTTCACAGTACCGAACAGGTGGCATTCATTATGCAAGTGAAATAAAAGGCACAGTGATTAATGGCGAAACAGCAGCTCAAGCATTATATAAAAAAGCCCTTTTTGCCCGAGCCAAACACGATTTACTGCCCGAATTCGCCACAATGTCGGCACGTGATTTGCACGAAAAGCGAGATATTGTAGAAGAGCAAAAACAGCTATTAACCGAATCGGTGCACGCTATTCGCACGTTGAAAAATAAAAGACGTGGTTCGGTATGGATTATTTAAGGATAAGAAATGAAAAAACTGCTTTATCAGCAACTTACTGATTTTTTATTAACTAAATTACCTTTAGCGTATCAAGCAAAATTAACCTCCAATATTACACAAGGCGAAATAGTTAATAATGGTCGTAATGTAACTGAAAAAGGTATTGAATTATTTCACTTTCCTTATTCTGCCGTCTTTTATTTTGATGAATTTCCTTACCGGGAAATATCCACTGCTGATTTAATGGCGTGGATTCAGATTTGGCTACTCGAAAATGACCTAAATCGAAGCGATTTAGAGTTGAGTAATCCTAAAATGGAAATTGAGATTTTAGATGATGCTACCGCAATTATCGCTTTCGATATTGAGTTTTATGAACCCATCGAAGCCATAGAAGACGTAAACGGCAATCTTGAGTTTGGTAATAAAAAATATCGCTTAGCACAAATAGATATTGCGGTAGCTGAACAGGTTTCAGAAGTGGTTAATGTGGTAGATGATTAATATTCAAGCTCCTTTAAAAAATTTACAGGCACTGAAACAAGATTTAAGTTTACTTACATTACCGCCGAAAGTAACTCATTTAATCATTAAACGAACAGCCCAAGCAATTAAAAATAATGCACTTAAAAATGTGCGTAATCAACAAACACCGGACGGGCGAAAATGGCAAAAGCGAAAAGTGGGTACCGGCAAAATGTTACGGCATCGGGCTAGTTACTTAAATACCAAAATCGACAATCCTAAAACAGGGATGTTGTATTACAAATATCGGCGTACGGGCGAAATATCGGCTATTCACCAGTACGGTTTAGAAGATTTAATCACTCAAAACCGAAAGCTAACTAAACAAGAGAAACAGTACCTAAGGCAGAAAAATGAAGGTGAGAACAAACATCAAATCACAAAAGAACAGATTACTCGCCTTATTGCGTTAGGTTACACCATTAAAACCAAGACAGGTAAAGAGAAACTGGCTACGGTAAATGAAATAAAAAAGCGATTACCGAGTCGTGGTAAAGCAGGTATTACCATTCGTAAATTAAAAGAAAAAATCAAAAAAGAATCGGGCCATACCATTAAAGCAAGAGGTATCAAAATGAGAATGCCAGAACGTCCATTTTTAGATACTAACGAGCAACGAAACGGAAAAATAATGCTGGTTTGCATTGAGCGAGTGCTGAATGAATACGGCATTAAATTTAAATAGGCAGTTAAGCCAACAGATAACAAGAAGGAAACATAAATGGCTTTCCCAGGTGTTCAAATTAACGCACTCAATCAGCTTAGCGGCACGACAAAAGAAATCGAACGCACGGCATTATTTGTGGGTGTTGGTTCAAAAAATCTAAATCAGCTCACTGCGGTTACTGCAGATACTGATTTAAATCAGTTATTCGGTTCAGCTGAAACCGAACTAAAAAAACAGGTCAAAACAGCAATGTTAAATGCCGGTCAAAATTGGTTTGCCTATGTTTACCAAACAGCTGAAGAAGGCTACGACTTCGTACAAGCGGTTAAAAATGCCAATAATGTTGCAAGTTTTGAATATTGTATCAATACCAATACCTTTGGCATTGATAAAGCAGCAGTTAATAAGCTACAAGAGTGCCATAGCGAATTATTAGCAGTATTAGGCAGACGAACATTCTTTATTCAAAGTATTGCAAGTATCAATAATGAAAGTGACGGTGGAGAAACGTGGGGGCAATATGTACAAAAACTCACGACATTAACAAAAACTATTGCTGCAGATCACGTTATGTTAGTGCCTAATTTATTTGGTACAGATACGGGGGCTTTAGCAGGACGATTAGCCAACCGAGCCGTTACAGTTGCCGATAGTCCCTGTCGTGTAAAAACCGGTGCGGTAGTGGGCTTAAACGCTGAAAAACCGAAAGATAAAGACGGTGCAGAATTAGATATTGCTACCCTAAAAGCCTTAGATTTAGCACGTTATTCAACAGTAATGTGGTATCCGGACTATGAAGGTTATTATTGGGCGGATGGTCGAACCTTGGATGTAGAAGGGGGAGATTACCAAGTCATTGAAAATGTGCGTGTTGTGGATAAGGCAGCAAGACGAATTCGCTTACAAGCCATCTCAAAAATTGGCGACCGTTCTCTAAACGCAAGTTTAGGCAGCATTGAAGCTCATAAAACCTTCTTCACTGCGGTATTACGTGAGATGTCAAAATCTGCCGCTATCGGCAATGTAGATTTCCCCGGCGAATGCTATCCACCTAAAGACGGTGATGTTGATATTGTGTGGACCAATAAAAACGCAGTTACTATCTACGTTAAAGTTCGTCCATTGGAATGCCCTAAATCTATTACAGTGAGTATTTTCTTAGACTTAACGACCTTAGGAGGTGGTGATGAGTAGAGAACGAATCAGCGGAATGAGCTTTGATTTT
The DNA here is from genome assembly GCF_041807785.1 of Mannheimia sp. E30BD. NCBI lineage: Bacteria > Pseudomonadati > Pseudomonadota > Gammaproteobacteria > Pasteurellales > Pasteurellaceae > Mannheimia > Mannheimia sp. E30BD. The sequence continues at coordinate 78,906 of NZ_JBGTYX010000006.1, read as the reverse complement.
TACTTGGGCTTAATTCCGGTGCATGCAGAAAGTGTCAATTTAAGCATTACGGATAATACCGCAGTAGCCCAAACAAGGGGCATTCCCGACGGCTATGTCTCTGGTGATGTGAGTGCAGAGGGTGAAATTGAGCTGGATGAAAAAAACTTTAAAAAAATTAGTTTAGCCGCAACGGCTGCCGGCTCATATCGTGATATTCCCCTTGTCGATTTAACCTTCTTTGCAAGTCGTGGAGGTGTTCGCACTAAAGTAGAAGCCTTTGATTGTAAGTTGGTTGTAACAGACCTCATCAATATTGACCCCAAAGGTGGTTCAAAAACGACAAAGAAAGTGAAGTATTTTGTAACAAGTCCGGATTTCGTAAAAATTGACGGTGTGCCTTACTTAAGCAGAGAAGATACCCGTGATTTAATCGGATAACCTTTTTGCCCCGAAGAAAAAACAGCCCGACAGAGGCAACAGGGGCGTTTATCGTTCCAATAAAAACAACAATAAGAAGGAATAACAATGAAAAAAGTGACAGCGTTAAGTTTATCTAGCACAGGATTGGATTTAATCAAATCTTTTGAGGGGTGCAAATTAACCGCATATCGCGATGTAAAAGGAGTAGCCACTATCGGCTATGGTCATACTTTCGGTGTAAAAATGGGGATGACAATTACCCAAGCTCAAGCTGATGAATTTTTAAAGGCGGACATCAAACATTTTGAAGAGGGGGTAAATGTCTTACTGAATGAATTAGGCGTGCAGGTTACACAATGTCAATTTGATGCCTTAGTCAGTCTTGCGTTTAATATTGGTTTACGTGCTTTGGCTAAATCTACCTTAGCCAAGTATTTATATACGATGAGACAAGATGACCAAGAGTCTATCTATAAAGTGGCAGATCAGTTTTTACGCTGGAAGTTTTCCGGCGGCAAAGAGTACCCGGGCTTATTAAATCGCCGTAAAAAAGAGCGTTTGCATTTTTTATTAGATGCAAAGGTATAGGGGGGGTTATGAATTGGAAAGAAGTCTCTAAATCCGTGGGTAAAGTTGCTGCAGGCATAGCACCCTTATTAACCGGACCTGTTGGCATTGCATTTAGCGTAGGGAGTTTAATTGCTGAAGCATTGGGGACGGATAACAACCCTGAAGCAATAGTAAAAGCCTTAAAAACAGACCCGCAAGCGGCATTAAAACTGCAGGAAATGCAGTTGAAACACGCAGAGTTTTTTGAGCAAAGTCGCCTACAGCAATTAAATATTGATGCAGAAATGGAAAAGGCAAGGCTGGCTGATTTACAGCAAGCCAGAAGTACGCACAAGGGACATTTTATGCCACCTTTGCTGACGTTAATTCTATTTTTAACGATTGCCGGCACGATTTTTGGCTTAATGAATTTCCAAGTGCCGGAAGCTAATCAAGAAGTAGTTTATCTTTTAATCGGCTCAGTAACAACTGCCTTTACCCAAGCCTTTGCTTATTGGTTGGGTTCAAGTCGTGGTAGTGCGGAAAAGCAAGCAATGCTTGTGCAAGGGAAATCAAATGCTAGAGCTTACCCAACTAATTAGCATCGCTATTTCAGGCGTATTAATTCCGGTTGCTTTTTCGTTTAGTAAATCCATTACTGAAAATAGCGAGAAAATCGCAAAACTGGAAACCGAAAGCACCGAAAAAATTGCGAAGCTGGAAAACAATATTGCAAAAAGCTATGTGCAAAAAGACGATTTAAAACAAATGCGGATTGAAATTCGTGAAATGATTTCAGACTTGAAAGACCGATTAAACCGCATTGAAGAAAACACTAAGCATAAATAACAAGCGGTCAAATTTTGCTGATTTTTTGCAAAATCTTGGCTAATACTCTCACTTAATCTTAAAGGAAAACAAAATGAAAGACACAAATGTAGCAACATCAATTTTAGCAAAATTAGGCTTAACCAAGCAGGAAGCAACCGTAACCCTTGGCGATGTTGAATTTACCTTCCGTCGTGATTTATCGGCATACGATTCGTTTGTAACCGACTTTGGCGAAGATAATAAGTTAACACCGGCAAAAGATTATTTACTTGCCATTATTGAACCATCGCAACGTGAGCAATTTTCCGAATTATTACCGTATAGCGAAGTGGTGCTAAACATCTTAAAAGCAGTTAATGAAGCCTTTGCCCCGGCGGTGGAAATCAAGCTAAAAAAATAGCCGAAAGGGTAGAAAACATTGAACAAAACGGCTTATCGAAAATGATAACCTTAAGAATGCATTATCTACCCTTTGCCGACAATAGTGACCATAACCTCGCCAGAGCGTTATGGTTACATAAAAATTATTTTGAATCGCTCACAAATGCGACTACCAATGGAATAGCCCAAGCCTTTAACGCTGAATAACAATATGGCACAAAATGTCTTAAATTACATTATTACTTTAACCGACCAAATTTCATCACCGCTAAAAGGGGTGATGAAAGATTTTGATAGGTTAGGTGAGCGTGGTCGTGCTTCTATGGAGCAAATCGGGTTTGGTGTAGCCGGATTGATTGGTGCCGGAATAGCAGTAAAATCTGCCCTTGAACCGGCTATCGAATTCAATAATGCGATGGCAAATGTCGCTGCTGCCGGCGTGTCTGATTTGGGGCTAAAAAAAGTAAAATCCTTTGCATTGGAGTTTTCGGCTGCTTATGGGATTGCAGCCGCTGATGTGGTCGATTCTACCAATGAAATTGCACGGGCAATTGATGGGCTAACCGAGGATGAATTAATCGGTTTCAGTAAAGGTTCAAATTTGCTTGCCAAAGCAACCGGTTCTGATGTGGCTGAAATGGGGTCATACCTTTCTACTATGTATGGTATTTTCCAACAAGAAGCCGACAAAATGGGCAAAGCAGATTGGATTGAAATGATGGCAGGGCAGGCGACTTTAACGGCGAATATGTTTAAGTCCTCCGGCAAATCACTTTCTGATGCCTTTACTAATTTAATGGCAACCGGTCAATCTAAAGGCGTGGCACTTGCAGAACAATTTGCTGTGTTAGGTAATTTGCAAAGCGTAATGCCCGGTGGGCAATCGGGTACCAAATATGCGGCTTTCTTAAAAGGAATCGGCAGTGCTCAATTTGGAAAAAATGCATTAGGGTTAAACTTCCTTGACGCTCATAAACGTATGAGACCGATTACTGAAATCTTAGATCAAATTAAGCAAAAATATGGTGATGTCATTGATGAGGCAGAGTCAAACCAGTTAAGAAAAGCCTTTGGTACCGATGAGGCGGTAAGCGTAATCAGTTATCTGTTACCCAAAATAGACCAACTCAAGGACAATATTGCCGAAATAGGCGATATTAAAAATTTAGATGATGTAGCCAAAATTGCAAAAATGGTTACAGACCCGTGGCAACGACTGGCAAAGGTGATCGAGAATGTCAAAATTGCAATTGGTACTGCCGTGCTTGAACGGCTAAACCCGATTATTCATCAAATTGCCGATTTTGGTGCTACTGTTAGCGAGTGGTTAACAGTGAATAAATACGTAGCACGGTTAATTGGTTATATTGCTATCGGTGTTACTGGTTTTGGGGCATTAGCAGCAAGCATTACCTTGTTATCAGGTTTGTTTGGTTTATTAAAAGTCGGAGTGTTGGCATTATTGTTGCCTTTTAAAGCAATAGGTGCGGCATTATTTGCAGCCTTTGCTTATCCGCTGGCAATTATAGCTAAAGCAGCAACAGCATTATCCTTTATCTTTACTCGCCCTTTTGTCTTAATGAAAATGTTTTCAGTAGCAATAGGTGGCGTGTTTGGTAAATTACTTGCCTTATTCAGCTCTTTAACGGCTCCATTGGGGGCGTTATTTGGGGCGTTTGGCAAAATTGCAGCTATGTTGCGATTAGCCTTTGCAGCAGGTCCGTTAGTTACCCTTAAAGTAATGGCAGCAGGTTTGTTTAAAGTCTTGCTTGCCGGTTTTAGTGCTATTTTTAGCCCGATGGCTATTTTTATCGCATTATTAGCCGGCGTCGGTATTTTTATTTATCGTTACCGAGCTAATTTTGCCGATCTATTCGCAGGTATTAAACGTGGTTTTGGTTCAGTTGGCGAATATTTAAGCCCATTATACCGTGCCTTTGATTTAGTCAAAAATGCTATTAGTAAGATTATTAATACTTTTGCTGGAATAACAGGTGTATCTACAGAAGCAGCCAATGCCACAGAAGCATTTGCACAAGTAGGTGAAATTATCGGCGTGCTATTAGGTGGTGCTTTAGAGTTGGTAATCTTTTGTATTGAAGCTATTGCAATTGGGTTTAACTTTGTAGCTGAGGTATTTAGCGGTGTAGCGGAGGTTATTCTTAAGCATTGGGATAATTTAGTTACAGCTTGGAAGAATGGCGACTGGTGGATGTTGCTATGTACAGCATTTAATGTTGTTAGTGATGCGTGGGATGTTGTGGTAAATGCGATTAAAAATGTTTGGAACAGTACAGTTAATGCTATTTTAGGTATTTGGAATAAGATTTCAAGCACATTGGGTTTAGGGCTGGAAATCCCGATTACAGTCAATGATAGTCAGTTGAGCAAAATAAACGTGGCTAAAAACACGGTAAGTGCGGTAATGGCAACGACTCAAGCTGTACAGTCTATCCAAACATCATCTGCCGGCAATAGTGTTGCACAAATTCCGGCAAATGCTCAACCAAACGGCGGAATAGTGAATAAGGGGGTTGCATCCTCTTATGTAACTAATTCCAGCAAATCCAACACAACATACCACAATAGTTTTGTAATTCAGCAAGCAGCTGATCCGGATAAAGTTGCAGAAGCAATAATGCAAAAGCAACAAGATACGAATAATTTAAGGTCATAATGAGCGAGAAACTTTACCTTGATTTATTAATTACAGATGAAGATTTGACCCTAGATTCAGGTCATATCCCTGTAGTTTGTAATAATCGAATATCAATCGCACAAGATATTAAACACGCTTTATTAGAAAGCGGTTTAGTCACCTCGCTCATTGCTGAACGCTCCCCGGTTTTACGTAGTGATATTTTCTTACAGATGGTATTGCTGGTAGAAGAAGATGAACGGCTGGTGCCGGGAACTATTCATATCACAGAGCAAGCATTAGGGCGATTAATGCTGAATGCCGATACTGTGGATTTTGGTCCGATTGATGCATTGGAAATTGCGTATTAAAGGGTTAGGTAATGAGTGAAGTATTTAAAACATTATTAATTGAGCAGGGATTGCCTACTGAAGAAAGCGAAATTAAGCAGCATTTTGAAACATTAACCGAAGAGCAAGGCTTAATCACTAATACCAGTAAAATGTCACCATTTTGGCGATTAATTACCGCTATTGCAGTTACGCCGGTTAAATGGCTAACCGATATGTTGATTTATGGTGTGTTACCTAACCTCTTTGTCAAAACCGCAAGCGGGAAATGGCTACAAATTCACGCTTGGTCGGTTGGGTTAGATTTTAAACAGGCAACTAAAGCACAAGGTGTGATTGAATTTACTAAACAATCAGCAGTTACGCCTATTACGATTAAAAAAGGTACAATTATTCAAACAGAACGGATCAATGACACCATTTTTAGAGTGCTCGTAACAGAAGATACTTTTATTCCACAAGGTATAGTTTCGGCTTTAGTGCCAGTTGAAGCAGAGCTAGCAGGCAGTAATTATAATTTGGCTGGTGGATATTACCGCATATTGCCAGAATCAGTGCAAGGTATTGCAAATGTAGTGAATAAAAATGATTGGCTGACTACTCCTGGAGCAAACAAAGAAAGCGATGAAGAACTAAGACAGCGTTATAAAGTACAATTCAATAGTGTTGGGCAACATCATATTGATAGTGTATATAAAAGTATGATTGCTAGTGTGGCTGGTTTGTCTGTTGACCGTATTTACTTTAAACATAATGCACCACGTGGCCCAGGTTCAGCAAATGCGTATTTGTTATTAGATACTGGTATTATTAGTCAGCCCTTTATTGATACAGTGAATAATTACATTACCAATCTTGGCCATCACGGACACGGCGACGATTTAGTTTGTTTTGCAATGCCAGAAACCCATCACAATCTGACTTGTAAAATCTATTTTGAGCCAAATCAAGGTATTCAAGATACACAAAAGCAACTCATACTAAAACAGGTTGAACAAATGATTCGTTGTGCGTGGCGTGAGAATAATAATTTTGACGTACACAAAACCTACCCGTTTAGCCGCTTTTCGTGGTCAAGATTAGGTGAAGAAATACATAAGCAAATCCCGAGTATTAGATCAATTATTTGGGGGCAAAATGATGTGATAAGCGATCTAGATATACCACGTATCCGACAATTAACCGTGAGTGAGGTATAAATGATAAAAATAAAACTCCCGTTCTGGATGGATAAAGGGGAGCTAAGCAAAATCGCTTCGCTTTTTGAAAAATGGTGGCAAAAAACGCTGAATCTGTTTTTGGCTACATTCATAACCCAAGATGAAGAAAAATGTAGTGAGGAAATTTTAAATTTAATTGCTTATCAACGTGATGTCACGAGATTTGCAAATGAGCCGCTGGAGTTATTTAGAAAACGGGTGAAATATGCTTTTATCAATGCGAAAGAGGCTGGTAGTAAAGCCGGTTTTATTCGTATATTTGAACGGTTAGGCATCGGTTATGTTGAATTAGAAGAACGATTTGATGATGAAAATTGGGATGTAATCAAAATTCGCTTAAACGATTCCCAATTGGCAAAAAATCCGGATTTACTCAATTTGATTATCCGGCAATATGGACGAACCTGTCGCCGATACACCTTTGAAGTATTGATTAATCATAAAGTGCATATTTACCACGGTGAATTTAACCACGATTACCAAACACACGCAGTAACATTGGCTATTTAACCCGTTAATTCCAATAAAAATAATAATAGGAAGAACAATGACAACATTAGCAACCCCTCAACTTGAGCAATATATCTCACAGCAAATTGTTAACGGTCAAACCGTTGTATTTGATGAGTTTATTTTTGCCAATATCCCAAATTTAACCGCCGATAACCTACAGCATCATCTGGCTATCCCTAGTGCATCGCATATTGTGCATAGACAGGCTATATCACAAACCGGTGTTGTAAATCAAAATGCGGTGGTGTATTCAGTGACTATCGGTTCTGATATTGGCGATTTTGATTTTAACTTTATCGGTCTATGTAATAAATCAAGCGGTTTATTAGGCGTTGCAGTCTATACCGATACAGTAAAAAAATTGAGAGATAAAAATGGCATTCAAGGCAATAGTTTGACACGTTCAATTTTACTTGAGTTTTCCAATGCTCCGCAACATACAAATATTACGATTCCTGCCGAAACGTGGCAAATTGATTTTACGCTACGTCTAAAAGGATTAGATGAAAAAATTCGCTTAACTAACCGTGATTTATATGGGCGAGCAATCTTTTTTGATGAAGGTTTCTTACTTAAGCGTAAATCCGGTAATAATTTTACAATTACTGCAGGTACAGCTTATATAGAAGGTGTACGAGCCAATATTACTGCAGATGAGAATATTACTTTGGCATTGCCTTGTTCGGTATATGTTGATGTAGTACATCATTGCACCGTAACCGGTGCATATCAAACCGAGGTGAAATTCTTAAAAACGGCTAAAAGTGATTATATTGATACTGCAGGTAATCAACACTATGTACAAATATTGGCAGATATTGACCAAAACGGCAACATTACAGACCGTCGGTTATTATCACCGTTATTAGGCATTAACCCTAAAGATTTGGATGATACAACGGAAAATAGAGCAGATAAAACAGGGCATACCCATAAATTACCGTTAGCTTCCTTGCTCAAAAAAGGCATAACCCAACTTTTTTCCGGCTTAGATTCCGACGCTGAAGATATGGCAGCTACGCCAAAGGCGATTAAAATCCTCAAAGGCTTAATTGATGCCATTACACGCAATCTAAACAACTACATCCCCAACAGCAAAAAGTCGAATGCAGTTGATAGCAACAGTGCGGATACGGTAGCGACGAGTTTCGCGGCTAAAACAGCCTATGACAAAGGCGTTGAGGCTAAAACTGCTGTCGATAATTTAGACAGCGTGGCTTATAAAGTCAATAAGTCAGTTGGCTATGCCGGAAATGCTGCCGCATTAATGCAGGAAAATACCGTTTTTAGCACAACTGACGGAAATTTACTTGATTTGCCTCCTACAGCATACAAGTGGGGAGCCGGCGTTTCGATGTCTACAGCCGGCGGTAAAGCATTACTTTATATCTCGCACGCAGGTTCTCAAGTTTGGGCGAAAGGGGGTTACGGTGAGGATTATTCGAAGCCGTGGAAACGGTTAGACGGTGCAGATTGGGTAGACGTGAGAGGTCGTCCTAGTAGCGTTAATCATTATGGCTTTTGGGATTTTGATGTGGCAGATGTTCTGGACGCAGATTTAAATCACATTACAAAGCCCGGTCTGTACGGACAAAGAGCAAGTGCAGGTGCAACGCTTGACCGAAATTACCCTATTCAAGAAGCAGGCACATTATTGGTTACGCCATCGGCTTACGGTGTGCAGCAGGAATATACTACCTACCACGCAAATCAAAAGTATGTGCGAGGTAAAATAGACAACCATTGGCAACCTTGGAAACGTATTGACGGTTTAAACAAAGAAGATGCGTTGGTTGAACATAACCTTGACTTGACAAGCCTTGACCAAAACCGATGGTATCCCGTTTTAATGCAAATGCCTTCGGCAAGAAAGCTCTATCGCTTCGCTCTCTATCACGCACTCTATGAGGAAAGCCGTCCAAGTTGGGGATTGCACGTAGGAGGCTTTGGCGTGCGATGTGAATGGGAGGTAATGCCTTCTTCTTGGGGGATGTGGCATACCAGTGGGTTAAGGCTCATCAAACACTTTGAATACATTCATTGCAATCAATCGCCTTTGCTGAATTTAGGACAACTTCCTCAAGAAAGTAAAGAGTATGTTTATCTGCGAGGTGGTGCGAAATACCGTCTTTATTGCGAGCCGGATGTGCGGGTAGAAATCAGCCGAAGTGATTATCACGGTGCATCAAGAGAATATCGTTGGCATATTCCAATGCTCCACGCTTATGATGAGACACTTGTGCCGAAGCCGCTAAGGGTACAGTTTGATGAAATCTTTGCAGGATTATCAAATAAAGTCAGTAAATCAGGCGATGAAATGAGAGGTGATTTGAGTATTCGTTCAGGTGATTGGTCCGGGTTGAATTTATACAACCTAGCAGGTAAATACCTACGACTTGAAACCAACCCTGACCACGCATCTAACTTTGCATCATTCATTTATCGCAATGCAACAGGTGCGAATGAGGCGGTGATTTATGTGCCGAAGAAAAACGGTGAAATGGCACTAATTGAGGATTTCAGTTACCAAAAAATCGGTAACTTTGAGGTGCGTAAATATCCGGATGGTACGATGATTCAGACTTTTCAGTACGAAGAGAATGATTTATATGTTTGGACACAGAAAGAGTTTAGTTGGGCAGTAGCTTTTACGGAAACACCTTTAGTATTTAGTAAAATAACCACCTCACATAAAGGCTCACACGACTGCGGAATTAACATTTTAAGTAGCAGTAATAATGCAAAAGTGTATTACCATTACTACGAACATACTTCACTAAACCAAGGCTTATGTCGTATACAATTTTTATCAATCGGGAGGTGGAAATAATGGCGATTTTTTATAAAGACGGAGGATTTTATAATGACGATTTCGGAGGATTTGTGCCGGAGCAATCGGTAGAAATCAGCGAGGAATTATATATTGCTCTACTGGAAGGTCAAGCACAGGGTAAACAGATTATGGAGCAAGCCGGCAAGCTGATTTTAACCGAACAGAAGCCTAGCCCTTATCACGAATGGAACGGTAAAAAATGGGTGTTATCAGCCGAGTTACAAGCGGTCAAAAAAGCCGAAGAAATTGCAATGGTGCGAGAGCGAATTAATGCTTTGCGTGATAGCAAATCGGCAGGTGGCGTGTATGTGGAGAAGTTAGGTAAATGGTTTGATTCGGACGACAAAGCACAGAAGAAACTATTAGGCTTAAAAGCCACAATGGATTTAATCGGCACAGAAATGACTGTTGATTGGACTTGTGCCGATAATACCGATTTTGAGGGTTTCGGCAAAGCTCATTTAACGGCAGTAATTGCCGCTATTCTGCAAGCTGAAAACCATAATCACACCGTAGCACGCCAACACAAGGCTGCTTTAGAGCAAGCTGAAAATCCGCTTGAATATGACTATTCGGCGGGGTGGACGAAAACCTATGAGGACTTTTTAAGTGAGCAAAATTAAAAGTTACTTTTACCATAACTTAATCGCCATCGACCAACTCTTCAATGCTCTCACAGGCGGAGCAGCGGATGAAACTTTCTCTAGTCGTTGTTATCGCGGAGCTTCAAAACCAAACCCGAAAAAGCGTTGGCGTTTTTGGTATGCATTTGTCAATGGCTTGTTTTTTGACAAGAACCATTGTAAGACTGCTTATGAAAGCGAGGTAAAAAGAAAGCAATATCCATCGGGTTTTACTGAAATTTTATAAAGGAAAACAAATGAAAGTGTGGAAATTAAAGAAAATTGTATTACCGCCTTCAGTAACAGATGTATTAAAAGAAAATCAACAGGGGCGTGCAACGCCCCTTAATTTTAGTATCTCTGGGGTAAAAATTGGTGTACATAATTGGTCGCACGGTTTGCAAGAAAAATCAGGCAAATATTTATCGCCTGAAAATGCAATGAACGCCTATGTATTAAAATTCTTAGATTATAACGATAGCAATCGACCTCAAGGCGAGCAAGATGTTATTGGGTTAATGATTACGGCTAGTCATTCAGATGAATTTATTGCAAAAATTGAAAATATAGCTACTTTATTGCCAGAGCCGACCTTTAAGCAAGCATTAGATTATGCCAAAGCATCAGCGACTATTGAGCAAACAAAAATGATAAAAACGCCGGCTATGGCTTCTCCGGCATTTGCTAAAGAGGCGGATATTACCCCTCAATCTGCCCGCACTTTACAAAGCGTTTTACGTAATGCTGCGGCAATTGCAACCACATCGGTAGCAAACAATATCAATGATGTGATTAATGCCTTAAAGCAGAAAAAAGCCGAGCGTGAACGTGAAAATCAACAAAAAACAGAACGCTTGTTATCCGCAACTGCCCAAGCTTATGCTTTTATTGACCGTGGTGAATTAGCTGAGGTCGCAATGAATTTAAAACGTAATTTACCCGATGCAGGAAATATCTTTACCGCTTGTGTAATGTTTATTGGTAAGGACTTATCAAATTTAAAAGGAATGATCTATGAGTTATGATATTTATACACAAAAACAGCCTACCAGCACACCATTAAGCGGTACATTATCAAATAAAAAAACAGTACATCGCAATCCTTCTGTTCAGCTGGCTTTAAACGGACAAGCCGTTTATTTATATGACTTTCAAGCAACCGCAAAAGTAACTCGCCAAGAAGAAGATATGAGCGGTCAAGATAGCTCTACCAAGAAAAGTGATAAAGGTGTAAAAGCAAAAGAACTGACTGTAACTGGATTAATTCCCTATCGCCAAAAAGAATGGTTGCAAAATTTATTTAAGTTAGCTGAAGCAATAACAGGTAAAGGCGAGCAGGTGAAATACCGTATCGCGAATGTAACCGCAGAAGCAATTAATATGCGTGAAGGTGTTTTCAGTGGCGAGATTTCCGCTAGTGAAGATTATGTATTGGGCTGGCAGGTCAATTTTACACTACGAGAAGTAAATTCAGTCAGTGAGAAAAAATCAAAACAAGCGAAAAAGAAAAAGCCGAAAGCAAAAGTGCAAGGGGAAAAGGCAATAGCAAGTAAAGGGAATAATAACGAACAATCTAAGGTAGAAAAAATAACGAAATCTTCCCCGAAAACCCCAGTAGCGGAGGAACAAAATAAAAGAACCGAATTTGATAAACAATTAGAAAAATGGGGATTTTAGATGAGAATTATAAAAACCGTCCTCATTGACGGGCAGGAAGTGGATTTAGCCCGAGAGCAAATTATTCTTGAACTTAATAATACCGGTAGAGGTTACATTACCGTTGAAACAGAAAAGGATTGTACGGGCAAGAGTGTTATTTTTGAATTAGGGGAATTTGATGATTATTTCAAATGGTTTGATGGGTTTGTCGAAAGTGAGCAACAGGCAGAAAACGGATTCAAAAAGCTCTTTATCCGTGAAAATATTGCAAAATTTGAACGCCCGTTAAATTGTTCACATCGGCACATCACACTAAAAGATTTAGCTGATTGGATGACAGCACAAACCGGTATTGTATTTAAAGTGCCTGATAAAGATTATGCAACTAATCCTATTCCGCAGTTTGCCCATACAGGAAGCGGCTACCAGCTTTTACATAATATTGGCAGACAATTTCAAATTCCGCATTTTATTTGGCAACAAGCGGCAGATGGTAGTGTGTTTTTAGGCGACTGGCACGATAGTAGATGGGTGAATGAGCCGCTTGAATTGGATAATGATAGCACACTTGGTCGCAGCGGTAATCGAATGACAATTCCTATTACTGCATCTATTAGACCGGGGGCATTGGTTAATGGTAAGCGTATAAAAAAGGTAGAGTTGAATGGCGATAGCTATTTTTTAGAATGGGAAGAGTTAGACGAAAGTGGCAAGTCAATTCAAAAAAATGCAGACCGCCGACAAATTGAAAAAGAGTTTCCTGAATTGGCTGGTGGGTATCATCTGCCTAAAAGGGGAAGAGTAGTTGCGATTGCCGATCCAAGTAATGCCGGGGATTTAAATAATCCGTTTCGCCCGAAATATGCAGTAGAGGTGCAACTATTAGACGAAAATGGAAATGATGATACAAGTGTACCTGTGTATTCTGCCGTTCCATTGCCGATTACTAGTCCGTCTAGTCAAGGTGGTGATTTTTGCTTTCCGGAAATAGGCACTATCGTAGAGCTAGGTTTCCACAATGGACGAAGTGACCAACCTTTTGTTCGTTCATTTTCTGCAGAAGGAAAAACAATGCCGGCAGTTGCTCCGGGTGAAATGCTAAGACAGCAACGCCCAGAAGTGTTTGAAAGAACAGACCAAGCCGGAAATATGTATAAGGAAACAGACCAAACCATTAACGAAAAAAGTTTCCAAAGAAAAATCGAGACCGATAGCGAATATAAGCAGCTTGGCGAAGCAACTAAGGAAATTGATGCAAATAATAATGAAACGGTCGGTGGTAATAAGAAAACCCACGTGGTGGGCAATATTGAGGAAGTGACTGCAAGCAATAAAGATATAGGTGTAGCTGGTAAACTAAATGAAAAAATACAAGGTATTGCGGAAAGAATATCAGATGAGAAAAATAAACTTGTCGCCCCGATTAGCTATGTCGGCAGTGAGGGACAAAATATTTTTCGGATACTTGAAGACTTATGTCAGATTGTTGCTGACTTATCAATTGCAGTGAGTTCACATAACCATAATGGAGGACCACGACCTAGTAATTCATCCGAAATATCCCAATATGGGCAACTAGCTACAAAGGCTAAAATCAAGCTAACACCAATCATTGAGTAATTCAAAGCCACATTATTAACGTGTGGCTTTTCTTTTTGAGAAATTTGCTGATGTTCTTAGTATTCACTCTAGCTACTTGGATATAAATTTCATCCACGTAAATCCAACACGTACGCGTAAACGCCACGTAAACCGCACTCACCCACCTGCGGAATTTATAAAAAATTTTGTCGTTTTTTCAGTTAAATTACACGTTATATAGATCTGATAAACCTTTAGCAGATAAAGGATAAAGTTATATAGCGTGATTGTGATCTTAACTGTAAAATTTGCGGAATTTTTCAGTGTTTTTCACGTTATAGAGATCTTAAAAATTTATTGAATGCTATAGAACCATTGAGGAATAAGGCTTTCGGTAATTTTACGTAATGATATATCACCGGAAATTTTACAAAAAAAGAATAAAATGCCTCCATTGCGGAGGCATTTCTTATAAATCACAAAATATAAATCGCCACTTTATCGCCAATTTTTATTTTTGTTTTTATCTTTGTTAGTGCAACTAATTGATTTTAAATATATTTCTCTCCATAAAATGCTTTAGTCATAATCTCTTCCATATCTTCAATCATTGCTAAGCGTGGGTTTGCTGGTGTGCATTGATCTTCAAATGCGTGTAAGGCAAGCTCACGGCGAGCATTTAAGAAGGCTTGCTCATCAACCCCTTGCTCACGCAATGACATTTTCACACCACAATGTACGGCTAAATCGTGAACCGCTTTAGCGTAAGATTCCACCGCTTGTTCTGGTGTTTCGGCTGGTAAGCCAAGCATTCTTGCGATATCTTGGAAACGAATATCCGCAACGTAATTAGTATATTTCGGCCAAGTTGCCACTTTAGTTGGGCGTGTGCCGTTATAACGAATAACGTGTGGTAGTAAAATCGCATTGGTTCTGCCGTGAATAGTGTGGAATTTACCACCAATTTTATGTGCCATTGAGTGGCAAATACCCAAGAATGCGTTAGCAAATGCCATACCAGCCATTGTTGAAGCATTGTGCATTTTTTCACGGGCGGTTTCGTCAAACTCTTTGACGGATTTCTCTAAGTTTTCAAACACTAATTTGATGGCTTGTAACGCTAATCCGTCTGTGTAATCGTTGGCTAAAATGGAAGTGTAGGCTTCTGTGGCGTGAGTTAAAACGTCTAAGCCGGTGTCTGCGGCAACGTGCGATGGTACAGACATCACGAGTGCTGGATCAACAATCGCAATCGTTGGTGTTAAAGAGTAGTCGGCTAACGGATATTTAATATCGCCATCAGTAATTACCGCAAATGGCGTTACTTCAGAGCCTGTGCCAGAAGTAGTTGGAATACCAACAAATTTCGCTTTTCTGCCTAATTGTGGGAATTTGAATGCACGTTTGCGAATATCCATAAATTTTTGTACTAAATCACGGAAATCTACTTCAGGTTGTTCATAGAAGAGCCACATAATTTTCGCAGCGTCCATCGGTGAACCACCACCTAATGCGATAATAGTATCTGGTTGGAAGCTACGCATTAATTCTGTACCACGTTGTACTGTTTGTAGGCTTGGGTTTGGTTCAACATCAGTAAAGAGTTGGATCATTACTTGATTACGGCGTTGGCGGAGTTGTTCAGTAATTCTATCCACAAAGCCGAGATCGACCATTGAACGGTCTGTTACGATCATCACTTTATGTACATCGTGCATTGATTTTAAATATTGAATGGAATCACGCTCAAAGTAGATTTTTGATGGCACTTTAAACCACTGCATATTATTTCTCCGTCTGCCCACACGTTTGATGTTGATTAAGTTTACTGCACTGACGTTGTTGCCCACCGAGTTTTTACCGTAAGATCCACAACCTAATGTCAGAGATGGGAGGAAGGAATTATATACATCGCCAATACCACCAAAGGTTGAGGGCGAATTCCAAATAACACGAATTGCTTTCACACGTTCGCCAAATGTTTTGGCAAGTTGTTTATTTTCGGTATGGATAGCCGCACTGTGTCCTAAACCGTGAAAGTTCACCATTGCTTCAGAAAGCTCTAAGCCGTGTTCTGTTGAGTTTGATTTGAGCAGTGCTAATACTGGAGAAAGTTTTTCACGGGTAAGTGGTTCACCTTCGCCGACAAAAGCACATTCTGCTAATAGAATATTGGTTTTTTCTGGCACGTTAAAGCCTGCTTGTTCGGCAATCCACGCTGCAGGTTTACCTACAACCGCAGAGTTGAGTTTGGCACCTGAGCAGTTTTCATCTTTAGCTTTATCCACACCGAAGATATATTTTTCAAGTAAGGCTTTTTCTTTTTTATTTACTAAATAAACACCGTAAGATTGCATTTCTTTCACGAAATCAGCGTAGATTTCTTTATCTACAATGGCTGCCTGTTCAGAGGCACAGATCATACCGTTGTCGAAAGATTTAGACATTACAATGTCATACACCGCTTGTTTTAATTTTGCGGTTTTTTCCACATAAGCTGGTACGTTACCAGCCCCTACGCCTAACGCTGGTTTAGCGCAAGAATAAGCTGCTTCAACCATTGCATTCCCGCCTGTTGCTAAGATGGTTGCAATGCCTGAATGTTTCATTAAAGCAGATGTGCCTTCCATTGAAGGTTGAGTAATCCATTGTACGCAATGTTCTGGAGCACCTGCGGCAACGGCAGCATCACGCACAATTTGAGCAGCGTGAGCAGAGCATTGTTGAGCTGATGGGTGGAAAGCAAAAACGATTGGATTACGAGTTTTGAGGGCGATTAAGGCTTTAAAAATAGTAGTGGAGGTTGGGTTAGTGGTGGGGGTAATACCGCAGACAACACCGACAGGGTCGGCTATTTCAGTAATGCCTGTTACATCATCTTCACTGATTATCCCCGCTGTTTTTAAATGTCGCATATTATTGACAACATACTCACAGGCGAATAGGTTTTTAGTTGCTTTGTCTTCAAAGACTCCACGTCCTGTTTCTTCATAAGCGTGCATTGCTAAAATACCGTGCTTATCAAGGGCAGCAACAGAGGCTTTGGCAACAATAAAATCGACCTGCTCTTGATTGAGCTTTCTAAACTCATCAAGTGCTTTTAAGCCTTTTTCGACAAGTGAATTAACTTCTGCTTGGGCATCAAATGGTTGAGTGCTTTTTGCCATAGTGTGTTTCCTCATAAATTTAAAATTTGATAATTTTTTTAACTGATGAAATTATTACCCAAAAGAGTTATTTTGTCGTTAAAAATTCGCAATGTTTTACCTTTAATTTGATTTGTGTCAAACTTTTAAAAAGTGATATATATGCTATAAAAATATAAAAATTGGAATGTAAGAAATTTTGAAGAAAAAGCTGGCTTTTTGATTAAACTCAAACAGAAAACAGCGATTATTTTTGGCAGTTAAGCCAAAAAGTGGTAGGATAAATCATTTATTATGCTGTTTTAGTTTTAGAATTTATGAAAGATATTTTACGCATTGCAACTCGCCAAAGCCCACTCGCTTTATGGCAAGCTAATTTTGTAAAAGATGAGTTAGAAAAACATTTCCCTCAATTATCTGTCGAACTGGTTACGATGGTAACAAAAGGCGATGTGATTTTAGATACACCGCTGGCAAAAATCGGCGGAAAAGGCTTATTTGTTAAAGAGTTAGAATTAGCTTTATTGGAAAACAGAGCTGATATTGCCGTGCATTCAATGAAAGATGTACCGATGAGCTTTCCTGAAGGGTTAGGCTTGACTGTTATTTGCGAGCGTGAAGATCCGCGTGATGCTTTTGTTTCCAACCAATATGATAGCTTAGATGATTTACCCGAAGGGGCAATTATCGGCACATCAAGTTTACGCCGTCAGTGTCAGTTAATGGCAAAATATCCACATTTAGAGGTGAAATCACTGCGCGGGAACGTGGGAACACGTTTAAGTAAATTAGACAACGGCGAATACGATGCGATTATTTTAGCTTCTGCAGGGTTAATTCGTTTAGGATTGCAAGAGAGAATTCGTAGCTATATTTCAGTTGAACAATCGTTACCAGCAGCAGGTCAAGGTGCGGTTGGGGTTGAAACTCGAGTTAATGATGAGCGTGTGATTAATTATGTTGCAAAATTAAATCATAATTCGACCGCTTGTTGTGTAATAGCAGAGCGTGCAATGAATGCCCGATTACAAGGTGGTTGCCAAGTGCCGATTGGTGGTTATGCGACCTTAGATGGTGATGAAATTACCCTAAATGCGTTAGTGGGCGCATTAGATGGCTCTCAGATTATTCGTGCCTCTGCAAAAGGGCATAAAGATGATGCCGAGCAGCTAGGTATTTCAGTTGCAGAACAGCTACTTGTACAAGGTGCAGATAAAATCTTAGCGGAAGTTTATAGCGAAAATCCTATCAAATAAAATGAATGTACTTGTAACACGCCCCGATAATCGGGGCCAAGAATTAGTCGATATGCTCAATGAGCGACAAATTTTTGCCGTACATCAGCCGTTATTTACGATTGAGGCAGGGAGCGAATTGCCATTATTGCCTTCTGTGTTATCTCTCCTTAAATCAGGCGATTATGTTTTTGTAGTTTCGCCAAATGCGGTAGATTATGCGGTGAAAACATTAACAGATACAGGATTTCACTTTCGTTCGGATTTAAAATATTTTGCGGTAGGACAACGAACGGCGAAATATTTTACTGAAAAAGCTGAACAAGCGGTGATTTATCCGCTAGAATCAGAAAATAGTGAAGGCGTGTTAGCGTTGCCTGATATGCAAGATTTAACCAATAAAACGATTTTAATTTTGCGGGCAAATTCTGGGCGTGAGTTGTTGGCTGAAACGGCAATGTTGCGTGGGGCAAGCATTCAATATTTGGAGTGCTACCGTAGAGAGCCTGTTACGGTGGATATTCCAGAAAAAATCAGCGTTTGTAAGCGTTTAGGCGTAGATACTATTATAATTACCAGTAGTGAAATTTTAAAAAGCCTTTATGAACAAACAGCTGAAAATTGCCGAGAATGGCTATTTGAGTGTAATCTTGTGGTAGTAAGCTGGCGTATTAGCAAAATTGCCAAGCAGATGGGGTGGCAATCAGATAAAATTTTTATATCGGATAAAGCCGATAATATAACGTTGATTAATACATTATTATTTAAAATTGACAAATCTAACTAAGGTGGGCGAGTATGTCAAAGTCAAGAAAAGTACCTGAAAAAGTAGAAAATACAACCGAGGAGGTTGTAGTAGAAAACCAACAAGCGGTCGATTCTACACAATCTTTTGCAAAAAATGAGATTGAGGAAGATATTTTGAACGAGCCTATTATTGAAGAAAAACCAATTATTGAGAAAGAAGTACCGCTAAGAGAGAAAATCCCGACAGAGGAAAAAGTTGTGACTGAAGAAAAAGTGATTGTTCAGAAGTCAGGCGGAAAAGGCTTAGCATTATTAGCCTTGTTAGTAGCACTTGCAGTGGGCGGTGCTGGTCATTTTATGGCGAATAAAAAATTTAATGAGGTGGAAGCTCAAATTCAAGCTTTATCTGCTAAAGCAAATCAGCAAGCACCTGATCAAATCGCTCTTGAAATGCCAAACTTTGATAATGAAAAGGCACAAATTGCAGAACTTTCAACTAATTATCAAAAAGCATTAGACCGCATTAAAGAGCTTGAAAACGCACAAAGCAGTTACACTCAGCAAATTAATGGTTTACAGTTACAACTGCAAAAATTAAATAATACATCAGATTCGGATAATACCTTTTGGTTATTATCAGAAGCTGATTTTTTGTTAAACAATGCTGCTCGTAAAGTGGTATTGGATAATGATATTAATACAGCAAAAAATCTGTTGTTAGAAGCTGATCAAGTTTTAGCTGAAGTACCAAGTGCAACAAATGTGCGTGAAGCAATTAAGGCTGATTTAAATACGTTAAATAGTATCAACAACATTGATCAAAATGCGCTAATGCAGCGTGTAGCGAATTTAACTAACCGATTAGATGATTTACCGATTTTAGAAAGCGAACAATCGCAAGCTGCAATTGCAGAGGGTCAAGTAAGTGATTCAATTGCAGATTGGGAGAAAAACCTAGAGAAAAGTGCAAGTTCGTTCTTAGATCATTTTATTCGTGTATCTAAACGTAACGTTGCTGATGAAAAAGCCTTTGTTGCACCTAACCAAGAGATTTACTTGCGTGAGAATATCCGTTTACGCTTACAAGTTGCAATTTTAGCAATTCCTCGCCAGCAAAGTGAATTCTATAAAAAATCACTGCAAACAGTGGGGTCTTGGGTAAGAAGTTATTTCGATACTTCAAACGAAAATGTACAAAATTTCTTAAAAGAAGTTGATGATTTAGCAGAACAAACAATCTATGTTGATGCTCCGGATTCATTACAAAGTTTGAAAGTGCTATCTCAGCAAATTAATAAAGCACCTCAGCAGATTGAGAAAGTCGAAATTCAAGCTGAGAAAGAATTGGAGCAAACAGAACCTGTAAAAACGGAAGAAGCAGAACCTGTGAAGCAAGAGCAGACAGCTCCTGTGAAACCGGCAGAAACAGAAGAGGCTAAACCAGAAGCAGTGTCTGAACAGCCTACTCCTTCTGCACAATAATAACTAAAAGGAGAATTAAATTATGTTTAGAACGCTCTTTTTAATGCTTTTATTATTGGCAGGCTTAATTGCAGGGCCTTATATTTCAGGTAATCAAGGTTACGTCAGAATTGAAACGGCAACTACAGTTATCGAGATGAGTATTGTAATGCTTGTGGTGTTCTTTGTTGTTGCGATGGCGGTAGTGTATCTACTTGAATGGATTTTCACTAAAATTTGTCGTATGAGTAGCGGTGCTTATGACTGGTTCTCAACACGCAAGCATAAAAAAGCTCAACAAGAAACCCTTGAAGGCTTAATGCGTATGAGTGAGGGTAACTACTCTAAAGCAGAAAAATTATTTAGTAAAAATGCAAAACACGCCGATGAACCTGTACTGAATCTGATTAAAGCGGCTGAAGCGGCTCAACAAAATGGTGATGATTTAGCAGCAAATAAATACTTAATTAAAGCGACTGAAATTGCAGGGCCAAATAATGTTGCGGTTGAGCTAGCTCGCACCAAAATCTTATTACAGCAAGGTAAATTACCTGCTGCTCGAACAGCGATTGATAGCTTATTAGAGCTAGCTCCGCACAATGATGAAGTATTGCGCTTAGCCATTCAAATCTATAGAGAGTCGAGAGCTTATATTGCGTTAGATAGATTATTATCAGAAGTAGGGCAACGTAATTTCTTAACGCCTGTAGAGTATGCGGAATTAGAACAGTTTGTTGATGATGGTTTACAAGATGAACGCTTACAAGAGGAAGGTCAAGAAGGCTTACTCACTTGGTGGGAAAATCAGCCAAACCGCCGCCGTAAATCTGTTTATAGCCGTGTTGGTGTGATTAAACGCTTAATTGATAGCGATGATCATCAATCTGCAGAAGACATTGCGTTAGAAACCTTGAAAAAATTTGAAAATGAGCAATTACACGGATTATTCCTACAATTAACTCGTCTGCAAGTGGCTTCTGATAGCAAGTTAGTGAAAGTATTAACTAAACGTGCAGATAAAGCCGATGTTAAATATACCGATGATTATGCAAGAGCTTTAGGCTATATTTACACTCGTAATAGTGAATATGCAAAAGCTAAAATGCAGTTTGAGTTATTATTAGCCCACGATGAATGCCAGCCTGATGACCGCATTATGGCATTACACGTTGCAGAGCAAACCAATGACCATATACTTGCAAACCGTATTCGTGAAGAGAACCTCAAGCAAGTCAATATGGACGTTCTACCTAAACCAGATGAAGTTCTCGCATTGCCTGAAAATGTAGATAATGTGAAACCGTTATAATGTAAAGAAATAGCAGGTTTTTCCTGCTATTTTTGTATTTTCACTTCAAAGGAGTTGTTATGAAATTATACGTTTACGATCACTGCCCATATTGTGTAAGGGCTAGAATGGTGTTTGGATTAAAAGATTTACCCGTAGAGCTAATAATGGTGGCAAATGATGACGAAGCCACGCCTGTTAGCTTAGTAGGCAAAAAAGTTGTGCCAATTTTAGTGAAAGAAGATGATACTGCAATGCCTGAAAGTTTAGATATCGTACGTTATGTTGATACACATTACGGAAATCCGATTATTGAAGAGAGCATTCGCTCTGAAATTGAAGAGTGGGTAAGTAAATTATCAAAAGTTTACAATCATTTATTGCTCCCTCGTTTCGTGAAATTAGACTTAGCTGAATTTGAAAAACAAAGTGCAATTGATTATTTTGTGAAGAAAAAAACAGAAAGTATAGGTGATTTTGCACAAAATTTAGCAGAAACGGACAAATACCTTGCTGCTGTTCAGTCATTAATTAATGAGTTATCCGATCTGATTAAATCAGAAAAAGCATTGAATGGCGAATTATCTCTCGAAGATATTATCGTCTTCCCAATGCTTAGAAATTTAACCTGTGTGAAAGGCATTCAATTCCCGCCAAAAGTGTTAGATTACGTTAATAAAATGGTAGAATTGAGTAAAATTGATTTATATTTTGCAAAAGCAATTTAAAAATAAAGCGTTGGTTTTGAGAAACCAACGCTTTTATGTTTTAGTGTACTTTCTTTTTAGAAAATACTTTTATAAGGGGTAAGATAATTACACAAGCAATAGCACCTACAATGATACCAACCACTAAATCAACCAAAAATGAAAGGTTTGGGTTAATATTCAATGTTTCAACAAAATGATGAATCACTGGCAAATTATGGGTAAAAATACCGCCACCAACTAAAAACATTGCGATAGTACCAATAACAGAAAGCCCTTTCATAAACCAAGGCATTGTAAATAATAAGCCTTTTCCGACCGCTTGTAAGAATGCACTTTTCTTTTGAATCAGCCATAAACCGATATCATCTAATTTTACGATTAATGCCACTAAACCATACACAAATACGGTAATGCCAATACCGATGACAGAAAGCGATAAAATCTTAGTTAATGTGGAAGATTCTTGTAATACGCCTAAAGCAATGATGATAATTTCGGCGGATAAAATAAAATCGGTACGAATAGCCCCTCTGATTTTATCTTTTTCGGACAGTTCTTCTTTAGGATTGTCTTCACCTTTATGGAAGAAGTGATGAAGTAATTTCTCCACCCCCTCAAAGCACAAATAAGCTCCACCAATCATTAATAATGGAATAATTAATTGTGGCAGAAAAAATGATAAGAGTAATGCCAATGGAATTAAGATCACTTTGTTAATAAATGACCCTTTCGCTACTTGCCAAACAATTGGCAGCTCACGCTCCGGAAGTACATTTTTTCCGCTTACTTGATTGGCGTTTAAGGCGAGATCATCGCCAATGACACCGGCGGTCTTCTTCGCTGCCATTTTAGTCATAATAGACACATCATCAAGCACGGCAGCAATATCATCTAATAAAGTAAATAATGACGCAAAAGCCATAATTTTTCCTCGAATAAAATTTATAAAAAAGCCGAACTTTTCAGCTCGGCTCTCATATCTAATATTTGAAATTAGCGACGTAAACCTAAACGTGCGATAGTTTCTGAATATTTAGCAAGATCAGTACGTTTTAAGTAGTCTAATAATTTACGACGGCGTGAAACCATACGTAATAAACCACGACGACCGTGGTGATCTTTTTTATGCTCAGCAAAGTGTGCTTGTAAGTGGTTGATTTGTGCAGTTAATAATGCAATTTGAACTTCAGAAGAACCTGTATCTTTTGCATCACGACCAAATTCAGCAACTATTTTTGCTTTTGCTTCTACGCTTAGAGACATTTTAATTTCCTTTTTGTTAAGGGTTGATAATACATCAATAGCCGATCTCTAACTCAGCTATGACATGAACTGCGGATTTTAAAGAGAAAGCGGTCAAATTTCAATAAAAATTTGCAATTTATTTCTAATGTTAGAAAGAGTATAATCTACGGCAATTTTTTAGTTGTTAGGAATTTTTAAATGATTGAATCGATGCACGAGCGGTCAAAAGGACCGGTGTTTAAAATTGTTTTTGCATTAATCACACTTTCATTTGTTATTGGTGGAGTGGGTACAGGCTTTATGATGGCAGATCATTCTGTTGCGAAAGTAAATGGCGAAGAAATTAGCCAACAGCTTTTTAATAATGCAGTTAATCGCCAACAAAATATTTTAAATACCGAGATGGGTAGCCGTTTTTGGGATTTAATGGATAACCCTGAATATGCAAAACAATTTCATCAATCGGTACTTGATAGCTTGATTGATGAAGAATTGTTACGTCAATATGCGAAAGATCTAAAATTAGGAATAAGTGCGGAACAGATCAAATCTGAAATTGTAAATAGCCAAATGTTCCAGCAAGACGGCAAATTTAGTAACGAATTATATCAACAAACCTTACGCCACAATAATTTAAGCCCTGATGCTTATGCGGCAATCGTAAACGAAGGTATGTTGCAATCTCAAATTCAAGAAGGGATTGTAAGTAGTGATTTTACGGTGCCGGCACAGCAAGAAACATTAGCTAAATTATTGTTACAGCAACGTGAAATGCGTTTGGCTGAGTTTTCAATTGCAAAAGAAATGGAAAATCAGACCGCTTCACAAGAAGAATTACAAGCATATTATGATGCGAATAAAGCTAAGTTATTAGCTCCTGAGAAATTAACGGTTGAATATGTAACCCTTTCGCCAAAAGATGTCGAAAGCCAAGTAGAGATTACTGATGAGCAAATTCAAACCTATTATGATCG
The DNA here is from genome assembly GCF_041807785.1 of Mannheimia sp. E30BD. Taxonomy (NCBI): domain Bacteria; kingdom Pseudomonadati; phylum Pseudomonadota; class Gammaproteobacteria; order Pasteurellales; family Pasteurellaceae; genus Mannheimia; species Mannheimia sp. E30BD. The sequence continues at coordinate 54,520 of NZ_JBGTYX010000006.1, read as the reverse complement.
TAATAAAGGCGATTATGTGACTAAAGGCGAAGCTCATTTAGCACATATTCAAGTTGCAACGGAAGCAGAAGCTCAAGCCGTTGAGCAAGAGCTGAAAAGTGGGGCAGATTTTGCCGCTGTTGCAAAAGCAAAATCAGCAGATACACTATCAGCGAATAATGGCGGTGATTTAGGTTGGGCAAAAGCAGGTACTTTCCCGAAAGCATTTGAAGATGCAGTAGTCAATTTAGAAGCCGAGCAAGTAAGTAATCCTGTTAAAGTAGATAATGCCTACCACATTATCAAAGTATTAGAACGTAAGCCGGAACAAGCAATTGAGTTGGCTCAAGTGAAAGACAATATTGCTCAAACTATTCGTCAAGAATTAGTATTAACCGAATATTCAACTATTGCTCGTGAAATGGCAAACAGAGCGTTTGAAAATAATTCTTCACTGGAAGAAGTGGCAAAAGCAGGTAATGTTAAGGTGCAAAAAACCGAGCAATTTACTCGTGCAAATGTGCCTGCTGCATTACAGAATGAGAAAGTATTAAAAGCGTTATTTGAAGGCGAGTTACGCCAAAATAAACAAAACTCTGATGCGTTAGATATCGGCACAGAAACCGCTCCACAAACACTATTTGTGCGTGTTAGTGAGTACGAAGCAGAACGCCCGCAAACGTTAGAAGAAGCAAAAGCAGCGGTTGAAAACTTTGTGAAAGCAGAGAAAGCGGAGAAGGCGTTATTATCTAAAGCAGAAGAGAGCGTAAAAGCATTAAATGAAGGTAAAACAGCCGATGTGAAATTTAATGCTCCACAAACATTAGTTTATATGCAGTCAGAAGTGGAAAATCCTACCTTAGCTCAAACCGTATTTGCAATGAAGAAAGAGCAAAATAAACCGGCTTACCAAATTGCCCGTAACCAAAAAGGTGATGTTGTGATTGTAGCATTAGATAAAATTGTAGAGGGGGACACTGAACAATTTAAAGCTATTGCCCCACAATTTGAGCAAGCTAACCGATTAATGCTGCGTAATGAGTTATTGAAAGCTCTTCGAGCAAAAGCCTCTATTGACGTGAATGAAGATAACTTTTCGTCAGGTTCATCACACTAATTAAATAATCAAGCAAAAGCACCCGTTTTCACAGTGGGTGCTTTTGGTTTGTATCAGCCCTAATTAACCGATATAATAACGCAGAAATATTGTTTTTGAGAAAGTTCTGTGGATATCGTTGTTAATTTCGCCATCTACCTCCAATTCTTCATTGGGTTGTTTGCTATTGTTAATCCATTTGGTTCTTTACCTATTTTCTTCAGTATGACAGCCCATCAATACGAAGGGGAGCGAAACCGAACTAGTCTTATTACCGCTGTTTCTATTGGTGTGATTTTATTAGTCAGCCTTTACTTTGGAAACCTAATTTTAAATGCCTTTAGTATTTCATTAAGTTCTTTTAGAGTGGCAGGTGGTATTTTGATTGTCAGCATAGCAATGACGATGATTAGTGGTAAGCTCGGCGAACACAAGCAAAATAAAGAAGAGAAAAACGAAGATGTTACCGAATATGAAAATATCGGTGTTGTGCCACTTGCAATGCCAATTATGGCAGGACCGGGAGCAATAGGCTCAACTATTGTGTGGGGAACACGCTATCATACTTGGGAAGACTACCTCGGCTTTAGCATTGCCATCATTATTTTTGCGTTAATATGTTATATTTTATTCCGTTATTCCGCTCCGTTAGTGAAAAAATTAGGCAAGACAGGATCAAATGTGGTTACCCGTATTATGGGGTTAATTCTAATGGCTCTCGGTATTGAAATTATTGTGGCAGGTTTAACAACATTGTTCCCTGCACTTTTTGTTAAATAACATTGTTCCCTGCACTTTTTGTTAAATAACATTGTTGAGTATGCTTATGTTGAAATTATTACAAGCGGTTAAAATTGCAAAAAAATTTGTAAAAATGACCGCTTGTGTTTTGCTAATTACCTCTTGTGATAAATTAAATAGCCCGAAACCGATTTCTCAACCGTCTGTTGAAAGCCAGACAAGTAGCACCAAACTCAAGCGGGCTATTTATTCTGCGGTTTTCCAGCTTGATCCGCATAAAGTAAAAGTATCGGCTGATGCCGCGCCGCTACGCGATTTATTAGTAGGTTTAATGGCATACAACGCAAAGGGCGATGTTGTGCCGGCCATTGCACAAAATTGGTTTACAGAAGATGAAAAATCGTGGTTATTTATTTTAGACGATAAAGCCACTTGGTCGAATGGTAAAGCGGTTACTGCACAAGATTTTGTGGCAAGCTGGCAACGTTTAATTGATCCTGTAAATCATTCGCCATTGGCAAAATATCTCATCTATATGGGGGTTGAAAATGCTAAAGCGATTGCAGAACACCAAAAACCAGCTTCGGAATTGGGTGTTGCTGCATTAAATGATCATACGCTAGAAATTCGCCTTAGCCAGCCAAATCGTCAACTACCTGAAATGTTGGCACACGTTGCATTGCTACCGACTTATCAAGGCGAAGATCCTAATGCTGTTGGCTTTATCAGTAATGCGGCTTACCAAATCAAACAAATAGCAGAGAAAAGATTGGTGCTGCAAGCACGTTCTGAAAATGTGCCGTTTCAAACCGTCGAGTACAATCTAATTACCACAATTCAAAATTATTCGCCGTTTGATATTGTAGAAAACCCACTGCTAAGTCAGAAAACGAATATCACCAAGTTTCCACGTTTATGCTCATATTATTATGAATTTAACTTTAACGATGAACAGCTTGGTAAGAAAGAAGTTCGTGAGGCATTAAGAGCGATGGTGGCTTCGGCAAATATTGGGGTAGATTACGGTATTCCGAGCCAGTCAGTTATTCCACATAATTTAGTAAAAGATAGGGAAAAACAGTGGCAGCCAATTATTGTCGAGCAACTGTTAATGAAAGCAGGCGTGAGTTTACACGAGCCTTTAAAACTTACCTTGCTGTACGATGATAGTGAGATGAATAGCGATATTGCAAACCAGATTAATCGTACCTTATCGCAATCAGATCTATTTCATATTACACCGAAAGTGGTGGATTGGCAGACGGCTAATCAATTACGTAAGCAGAAAGATTATCAACTAATCCGCTCTGGCTGGTGTGCAGATTACCCTGAGCCGCTTATCTTTTTGCAGAAATTTCATTCATCAAGCCCGGATAATCACTCTGGCTATAAAAATGAGCTTGTTGATGAAAAGTTAAATCAATTACAAACAGAAACGCTAACCCAAGAACAACGCTCACTCTTGATTACAGAGATTAACGAGCAGCTTTATAGTGATGTTGCGGTATTGCCATTATTTCAGTATCAACACCGAGTGGGCATAGTTTCCTCCCTTTTGGGTATTGATTTAAGCAACGATAGCGAAGTAATTTATAGCAAGGATTTAAAACGTATTTCGGAACAAAAGGATTAATCAATGAACCAACTAAACGAACAGCAACTTGTTGAAATTAAAAGTATTTTACAACAATTTGCTCACCCAACATTGCAAAAAGATCTGATTGCCCTTAATGCTTTCAAAAAAGCAGAACTAGGTGGTGGCATTTTACGCATTGAAATTACAATGCCATTTGCGTGGAACACGGCTTTTGCTGCATTAAAAGCAGAAACGGAAGAAAAACTGAAGCAAGCAACAGCTGCAAGTGGTGTAAAATGGGTATTAAATTACCAAATTGCTACCTTAAAACGTGCAAACAAGCACCCAGCAGTAAATGGGGTAAAAAATATTATTGCCGTAACCTCAGGTAAAGGTGGGGTAGGTAAATCAACCACTTCAGTAAACTTAGCGCTTGCATTACAAGCACAAGGGGCAAAAGTCGGGATTTTAGATGCGGATATTTACGGCCCGTCTATTCCACATATGCTTGGGGCAAAAGACCAACGCCCAACCTCGCCTGATAACAAACATATCACGCCAATTACCGCTCACGGTTTGCAATCAAATTCTATTGGTTATTTAATGGACGAAGACAATGCGACCATTTGGCGTGGGCCGATGGCAAGTAGTGCATTAAGCCAACTGCTAAATGAAACCTGGTGGAATGAATTGGATTACTTGGTTATTGATATGCCACCGGGTACAGGCGATATACAACTTACCCTTTCACAACAAATTCCTGTAACAGGGGCAGTAGTGGTTACCACACCACAAGATATTGCATTATTAGATGCAATTAAAGGCATTTCAATGTTTGAGAAAGTGTCTGTGCCAGTGTTGGGGGTGATTGAAAATATGTCAATGCACATTTGCTCAAACTGCGGACATCACGAGGCAATTTTCGGTACAGGTGGGGCAGATAAAATCGCACAAAAATATGGCACGCAAGTATTAGCACAACTGCCACTACATATTCGCCTGCGTGAAGATTTAGACAGCGGCGTGCCGACGGTTGTCGCAGCCCCAGAACACGAAATCAGCCAAGCCTATTTAGCCTTAGCCGAAAAAGTGGCTGCTGAGCTTTACTGGCAAGGAAGTGTAATTCCATCTGAAATTATGATCCGTGAAGTGAAGTAATTAATCATCTTTTTATTTGGGATTTGATGGCGCAAGCGTCCACGCTTGTGCCATTAACTTAACTCTAAAAGCACAAGCGTGGACGCTTACGCTATCATTTGGTTATTTTAGCGAGAATATCCCCTCAAAACCGCCTGCCAATTTTCCTCATTAAACAGGATATTCAACCGACTTTGTTCTTTTTTAAACGAACGTAGCAGCCTATCTAAATTACTTTGTTTCCAGCTTTCGCCTTGTTCAATGCCGCATTTGTCAAAATCAATCAGCCAAAATGTGCCGTCATTGTCTAATAAAATATTGTGAATATTCAAATCAGAATGATGAACTTGATGATTATGCAAACGGCGAATTAATGCTCCGATTTGTTCATATTGCTCATTTGATAAAGATTGGGTTTGCAAAATCTTGCTTAAATCCTGCGTATTCTCTAATTTTTCCAGCAAAATATCAGCACGATAGCAACACAACGATTTTTCTACTTTAATCGCAACAGGACGAGGCACAGGTAGTCCCCACGCCAACATTTGCTGTAACAAGAAAAATTCTTTATAGGCTCTTGTGTTTTCAAAACGGGTAAAAACATAGCTATCTTTAACGAATTTGCCAAACAAACCACCTCGATAATAATGGCGTAGCACCACATTAATGCCGAGTTCTGGCACTGTATTTAAAAACCACGTTGTACCTCTCCCTTTAGAGAAGCCTAGCAAGCGGTCAGAATTTTCAAATGTTTTGCAATTTAGTAAAGATTGCACAAATTCTGCCTGCTCTTCAGGAATGAGATCGGCATTAAAAAGATACTGAATATTTCGCATAGTTTAAAGAATAGTGATGGCTGAAATAGTCCATTTTAGAGCTATTTTTTTTGATGTCAATTTGTTAGAATCTTTCGCTTGTATTTGAGAGGAAAACCAATGACAACGATCTCGCCCGAATTAAATAGTGTAGAAAATCAACTTTCGCCTGAAGCTCAAAAAGTTCGCCAAGCCTTATTGGCAAAAGGCATTGAAACGCCAACAGTCGCACACAAAAAAGATAAAGACAGCCGCCGTGCGAAAATTCAACAGCATATGCAAGCCATAATGGAGTTGCTCGGCTTAGATTTAACCGATGACAGCTTAGAAGAAACACCGCATCGCTTAGCTAAAATGTATGTGGACGAGATTTTTAGCGGCTTAGATTATGCGACTTTCCCGAAAATTACCAATATTGAAAACCGAATGAAAGTTAGCGAAATGGTGTTAGTTGATGATATTACCCTTACTTCAACGTGTGAACATCATTTTGTAACCATTGATGGTAAAGTGGCAGTGGCATATTACCCAAAAAAATGGGTGATTGGGCTCTCAAAAATTAATCGTGTTGTACAGTTTTTTGCACAACGACCACAGGTGCAAGAGCGTTTTACTGAACAAATTCTAACGGCGTTTCAAACGATTTTAGAAACCGATGATGTTGCCGTTTATGTAAAAGCAACGCACTTTTGCGTGAAATGTCGTGGGGTAAAAGATACCAACAGCTATACGGTTACCTCAGCCTTTGGTGGTGTATTCTTAGAAGATAGAGAAACCCGCAAAGAGTTTTTAGGCTTATTAAATCAGTAATTGCTAGGGCGAAAAATCTTTCGCCCTCTTTTTTAGGATTAAAAATGAAAATCGCATTAGGCATTGAGTATGACGGCAGCCGCTATTTTGGCTGGCAGAAGCAAGAATCAGTTGAAAGCGTACAGCAAAAATTAGAACAAGCCCTTTCTGTTGTTGCCAATTCGCCTGTGGAAGTGTTCTGTGCTGGTAGAACCGATGCTGGCGTGCACGGCACAGGACAAGTGGTACATTTTGAAACGAATGCTAATCGACCTCTGCAAAGCTGGTGCTTCGGCACTAACGCTCATTTGCCCGAGGATATTGCGGTGAAATGGGCGGTGGAAGTGAGTGAGGATTTTCATGCTCGCTTTAGTGCAACAGCTCGCCGCTATCGTTATATTATTTTTAACAGCAAACTGCGTTCAGCCATTTTGCCAAAAGGCGTTACCCATTTTCATTTCCCACTTGATGAACAGAAAATGCACCAAGCTGGGCAATATTTGCTTGGCGAGAATGATTTCTCCTCTTTCCGTGCGGCAAAATGCCAATCAAACACACCGTGGCGGAATATCCACCATTTAAATGTTTCTCGACAAGGCAATTATGTGATTGTGGATATCCAAGCGAATGCGTTTGTGCATCATATGGTAAGAAATATTGTTGGCACTTTGCTTGAAATCGGGCAAGGCAGACAGCCTGTAGAATGGGCAAAGTGGGTGTTAGAACAACGCAATCGAGAAATCGCAGCGCCTACAGCGAAAGCAGAAGGCTTGTATTTAGTCGAAGTGCATTATCCAGAACATTTTGGTATTCCGAAAACGGCGTTAGGGCCGTTGTTTTTAGCGGATTAATTAAGACAAGCGGTTGAATTTGTAAATTTTTTTGCAAATCCAACCGCTTGAATTATTTCAACAGTCTTTGGCTATTCAGCACTACCGTAATAGAAGATAATGTCATCGCAACCGCAGCAATCACTGGGTTGAGCAGCCAACCAGTAAACGGATAAAGCATTCCTGCTGCCACAGGAATCGCAACCACATTGTAGATGAATGCACCTAGCAGGCTCTGTTTCATATTTTTTAGCACTCGTTTTGAGAAGGGTAAAATTTGGCTTACAGGTGCTAATCCGCTTTTCATCAGAGAAAGATCGGCAGTTTCCACCGCAATATCTGATCCATTATGCATTGCAATTCCCACATTCGCTTGAGCAAGGGCTGGGGCATCATTAATGCCATCGCCAATCATCGCCACTTTTTTTCCTTCTGCTTGCAACGCTCGAATTTTCTCCGCTTTTTGTTCGGGTAAGACTTCAGCAATCACGCCATTTAAGCCCAGCTCTTTGGCAAAATAATCAGCGGTTTCTTGGCGATCGCCTGTAAGCATTAGGCATTGATAACCTTCAGCTTGGAACCGTTGAATTGTTTCTTTCGCTTCAGGGCGAAGTTGGTCTTGCACCGAAATTCTGCCAATTATTTCATCATTAACTGCAATATAGATAAGTGTGGCAGTACAAGCGGTTGTTTTTTCCGAAAAATTTACAAATGAGGCATTGCCGATTTTAACTCTATCTTCTCCCACCTTGCTTCGAATGCCCAATCCTTTCTCCACTTGAATTTCATTGACATCAAGAGAGGGATAATTTTCCGCAAATTTTACAATCGCTTTCGCAATGGGGTGAGAGGCGTGCTGCTCTAAACTTTTGGCAAGAGTAATCAAATCATTTCTATCAAAATTATTGAAGGTAATAACTTCCGTAACCTCCATTTGCCCTGTGGTGAGCGTGCCTGTTTTATCGAAAACTAGAGTATCAATTTCACTCCCTGCTTGTAAGGCTTGAATATTTCTCACTAATACACCGAATTCAGCCGCACGAGCTACCCCTGCAATGGTTGAAAGTGGAATGGCTAACCCTAAGGCACAAGGGCAAGCAATAATCAGCACGGTGGTAAAAATGGAAAGTGCAAAGGCGAAATCTTTCCCGACAAGAAGCCAAATTAAAGCAGCAAATAATGCAATAGAAATAACTACAGGCACAAATACAGCGGCGACTTTATCAACAAATTGAGCAAGTGGTGGTTTGCTACTTTGGGCATGGCGAACGGCATGAATCACACGAGCTAAAGCAGTTTGAGAACCAACTTGCTCGGCAATATAAACCCCTGAACCATCTTGCACCAGCGTGCCAGCTCGGACTTTATCGCCTATTTTTTTCTCAATCGGCAAGGCTTCGCCTGTCAGCATTGATTCATCAACCCAAATTGAGCCATTTTCTAAAATGCCATCAACCGCTAGGCGATCACCCGTTAAGGCTTGCACTCGCATTTCAGGTTTAATGCCTTTGGCTGGAATAGTTTTTGCAATATTTTCTTCAAAAATGACCGCTTGTTTCGGGGCGAGATCGAGCAGTTTTTCCAATGCAAGGGAAGAGCGTTGCTTGGCTTTAAGTTCAAGGTATTTGCCTAAATTGATAAAGCCGATAATCATCACACTCGCTTCAAAATAGACGTGAGCATTTGGCTGTGGAAACAGCGTAAGCCAAAATGAATAAAGCCAAGCCGTGCCTGTGCTTATGGCGACTAACACGTCCATATTGGCAGATTTATTTTTAAGGGCGTTATAAGCCCCCGAAAAAAATTCTCTGCCCGAAAAATACATTGTAGCAAGCGTGATGAGAGACCAAACAAGCCAAAGCGAGCGATTGTTTTCGGTAATCTGCATACCCTTATAAAAGCCAAACACCATCAACGCAAAGCCTGCAACAAGAGCCACGATAAATTGTGTACGCTTATGGCTTAGCACACGTTTAGTTTGAGCTTGCAGCTTGGCTCTACGCTCTTCCTCGCTTTCTAATATCTCTGCCACAAAACCAATTTTAGTAACAGCGGCAATTAATGCTTCTGAATTAGCATTTCCTTGCACAAAAGCGGTTTGATCAGCAAGATTAACAGAGGCAAAACTGACGTTTTCTACTTTAAGCAATGCTTTCTCAACTCGGCGAACACAAGCAGCACAGTGCATTCCATCAATTAAAAGCTGTTGTTCGGTCATTATGCTAATTTCGCTCCAAAACCAATATCTTCAACTGTTGCAATTAAATCTTCAGCCAAAACTTCGCCTTCAACTACCGCTGTTTGATTTTCTAAGGTTACGATAGCTTGCGTTACTCCCGAAACGTCATTTAAAGCCTTTTCGACACTTTTCACGCAGTTACCACAATGTAATCCGTCTAATTGTAATTTGATTGCCATTATTTTCTCCTATGTTGAGTGGTTATTCGAGGATATAATAAGGTTTAACCTTAGGTTAAAGTCAAGAGGGAATATGAACATTAGCCAAGCCGCCGAAAAAACAGGGCTATCTACCAAACAAATTCGAGACTATGAGAAAGCAGGACTGCTCCCGGTTCCAGCTCGCACACAATCGGGTTATCGTTTTTATAATGAAGCGGATTTAGATCGATTGTTTTTTATTGGTAATGCAAGAAAAGTCGGCTTTTCACTTGTGCAAATTGCCGAATTATTGAAACTAAACGACAACCCAAACCGCACCAGTAGAGAGGTAAAAAAGCTTACCGAGCAACATATTGCAGAGCTGGAACAAAAAATAAATGACTTAAACGAAATGCTTAAATTACTCAGAAGCTGGAGCCGCACTTGCTGTGGCAACAACAGCCCTGAGTGTTCAATTTTGAATGGGTTGAGGGATCATTAAGCTAAAAATGCAGTAAAATAGAATGACTTTAGTCTATAGGTAAAAATTATGACAAATAACCAAAAAAAAGCCTTATTTTCTTCCACCAGAATGCACTCTGAATTGGTTTACAATATGACTAAATTAGAGGGAAATCCTTACACTTATAGTGAGGTTAAAACTCTCTTAGATGGTATTACTGTTGGCGGAAGGAAATTATCTGATCAAGAACAAGTATTACGAGTTTCAAAGGCTTGGGAAGAGCTCCGTTCACAAATTAAACAAGGTACTTTTACGCTAACTAAAGCGAATTTTATCCATTTTAATCAAATTGTAGCTGAAAATGAGGCATTAATTGTTGGCTGTTTTAGAACGGGGCAAGTTTATATTGCAGGTGTTGAAAAATATATCCCCCCTAAAGCAGAAGAATTAGATACTGTTTTTGAGCAAATGATGAAAGAATTTCAGCAACTAGAGGCTGATGTTCACACCAAAGCATTTTGGCTATTTTTACAATGTGCTAAACATCAATTTTTTTACGATGGTAATAAACGCACAGCTCAATTAATGATGAATGGTTTTCTTTTAAGTCACGGTTTGCCTGTAGTAAGTATTCCAGCACGATTAAAACGTAGTTACGACAGTAAAATGACACGCTTTTACGACACCAATAAAATGCAGCCTATGATGAAATTTCTGCAAAAATTGGCGGATAGTGGGAGATATGAGTAATGTAACAAGCGGTCATTTTTCCACAAATTTTTGCAAAATAGGCTAAATTTTCTTAAAATTCAGCCTTATTTTATTTTGTAGCCTAAGAGAAAGAATAATGTCAGAAAAACGCTATGGGGCGGATGAAATTACCGTTCTGAAAGATCTTGAACCTGTGCAGCTTCGTCCGGGAATGTACACTGATACCACACGCCCAAACCATTTAGGGCAGGAGGTAATTGATAATAGTGTGGACGAGGCGTTGTCGGGCTATGCAGATAAAATTGATGTTATTCTTCACACCGATAATTCATTAGAAGTGGTGGATAACGGGCGAGGAATGCCTGTGGATATTCACTCAACAGAGAAAATTTCAGGCGTTGAACTTATCTTAACAAAACTGCACGCTGGCGGTAAATTCTCGAATAAAAACTATACGTTCTCGGGCGGTTTGCACGGGGTAGGGATTTCAGTGGTAAATGCTCTCTCTGAGCGTGTTGAAATTCAGATTAAACGTGGAGGCGAGATTTATTCTATTGCTTTTGCTAATGGTGTAAAAGTCGAAGAGCTAACGGTTATCGGCACTTGCCCGAAAAAACAGACAGGCACAACTGTTCGTTTTTATCCAAATCCGAAATATTTTGATAGCCCACGTTTTTCAGTCAGCCGTTTACGCCACTTATTGCGTGCAAAAGCGGTACTTTGCCCGAAATTAACTATCAACTTCATTGATAAAATCAACAATACCGAAGAAACTTGGTACTACGAAGATGGTTTATCTGATTATTTAACCGAAGCCTTAAATGGCTATGAAACCGTGCCAAATCCACCATTTATTGGTGATGTAACCGCTGAAACGGAAGCGGTAAGTTGGGCTTTAACGTGGTTGCCTGAAGGCGGCGAGTTAGTAGCGGAAAGCTATGTAAACTTAATCCCAACCGCACAAGGTGGTACGCACGTTAATGGCTTGCGTAACGGTTTATTAAAAGCGATGGTAGAGTTCTGCGAAATTCATAATTTATTGCCGAAAGGCATTAAATTAACTGCTGATGATGTCTGGAATCGCTGTGCTTATGTGCTTTCGCTCAAAATTCAAGAGCCACAATTTGCTGGGCAGACGAAAGAGCGTTTATCTTCTCGCCAAGCCTCAAGCTATGTAGATAATACATTAAAAGATGCCTTTAGTTTATGGTTAAACCAAAACGTGCAAACGGGTAAACTGATTGCGGAAATGGCGATTAGTTCTGCTCAAAGTCGTATGCGTGCGGCGAAAAAAGTGGTGCGTAAAAAATTAGTCAGCGGACCAGCCTTACCAGGTAAATTAGCAGATTGTACCGCTCAAGATTTAAGCCGTACTGAGCTGTTTTTAGTGGAAGGGGATTCTGCTGGCGGTTCAGCAAAACAGGCTCGTGATAAAGAGTATCAAGCTATTCTTCCTCTGCGTGGTAAGATTTTAAATACTTGGGAGGTTTCATCAGACCAAGTATTGGCTTCGCAAGAAGTTCACGATATTGCGATTGCATTAGGTATTGATCCTGATAGTGATAATTTAGAAGAGTTACGTTACGGTAAGGTCTGTATTCTTGCCGATGCGGATTCAGACGGTTTACACATCGCGACATTACTTTGTGCCTTGTTCCTTCGCCATTTCCCGCAATTAGTAAAAAACGGACACGTTTATGTGGCAATGCCGCCGCTTTATCGTATCGATATCGGTAAAGATGAAGTGCATTATGCCTTAGATGAGGCAGAAAAAGAGGCGATTTTGGCTCGCCTTGCAAAGAAAAAAGGCAAGCCGAATGTACAACGTTTTAAAGGCTTAGGCGAAATGAACCCAAGCCAGTTGCGTGAAACCACGATGGATCCAAGCACTCGCCGTTTAGTGCAATTAACCTTTGATGAAAGCGTTGATGTGGAAGAAGGCGAAATTAGCACCTTTGAAATTATGGATATGCTACTCGGTAAAAAACGAGCGGAAGATCGCAAGCAATGGTTGCAAAATCGAGGCGATGAAGCGGATTTAGCAGTGTAATAAGCGGTTGGATTTTTGTAATAATTTGCAAAATAAATGTAGGGGCAGGTCCTGTGCCCGCCCGAGAATATTTACGGACAGGTACAGGACCTGCCCCTACGAATAAAACAAAACAGGCACCATTAAATGATGCCTGTTTCTTTTTATGCTTTCTTTTTCTTCAATTTATCCCACACTTTATCTTCTTGCCCTCGCCATAAACGCTGAATGTTGTCGTGATGGCGGTAAACCAATAAACAGCAAACTAAGGCAACCGGGAAAGTAAATTGTGGCTCAAACCACCAAATATAAAACGGCACTATTAGAGCAGTCAGTACGGCACTTAAAGACGAATAGCCCGAAATCAAAAACACCAAAAGCCAAGTGCCAATCGCCCCGCCGGCTACCACAAAACTTAATGCAGAAATTGCCCCAAATGCGGTAGCAACACCTTTTCCACCTTTAAATTGAAAGAAAACAGGGAAGATATGCCCCAAACACACCGCTAATGCGATAAAGCCTAATTCGGAAGGCGATAAGCCAAAATAAATTCCCATCGCAACAGGCAATGTGCCTTTTAAAATATCGAATAGCAACACCCCCAATGCAGCACTTTTTCCGCCAATGCGTAGCACATTGGTTGCCCCAGCGTTGTGTGAGCCAACTTCTCGTGGGTCTGGCAAGCCGGCAAGTTTGCAGAAAATCACCGCACTTGAAATTGAGCCTAGCAAATAGGCAATCAAGATCAATAAATAGGGAATTAAAGTCATAAATTTTCCTGATTAAATTTATCTTGTGCTATATTTTACAGAAATTCGCAAAATAAAACAGGACGAAACAATGAGCGATAAAGTTTTTATTCGAGAGCTGACCACTTTCGCTTCTATCGGGGCTTACGATTGGGAGCATACCATCAAACAACGTTTGGTATTTAATATTGATATGGAGTGGGATTTCGCCAAAGCTGCTGAAACTGACGATGTGCAATATTGCCTCAATTATGCGGAAGTGTCGGAAAAAGTAATTCATTTTGTTGAGTCGCAACCTTTCAAATTAGTGGAAACCGTTGCTCATCAACTAGCGGAATTATTACAAAAAGAGTACCAACTTGCTTGGATTCGCATTGAACTACATAAACCAAAGGCGGTAGCTCAAGCAAGTAGTGTGGGCGTGATTGTGGAACGAGGTCAGCAATGACTTCATCATCACTGAAATTTGGCTATCTCAGTTTAATTATCGCAACCCTTTTCTGGGGTGGAAATTTTGTATTAGGCAAAGTGTTAAGTGGCTCAATTCAGCCCATCACTTTAACTTATTTACGCTGGCTTCCTGCATTTTTAATTTTAGCGTTGATCTTTTTTCGTCCAACACTAGGGGCGATACCTTTATTAAAATCTCGTTTAGGTGTGATGTGGGTGTTAGGGTTACTTGGCGTTATTTTATTTCCGGCTACTTTATACGAAGGCTTAAAAACTACAACCGCACTTAATGCCAGCCTCTATTTAGCCATTTCGCCCGTGTTGGTACTGTTTTTAAATCGACTTGCTTTCAAAGAGAAAATCAGCCCAATTATTTTAACGGGGGCAATCATTAGCTTGTTCGGCGTAGCTTGGCTTTTAATGCAAGGGGAGCTTTCTCGCTTATTTAGCCTTTCAATTAATAAAGGCGATTTATGGGCAATAGCTTCTACGGTAAGTTGGGCGGTTTATTGCTGTGTAATTCGATTACGTCCTCAAGGCATAAGTAATACGGTGTTTCTTACCGTGTTGGTTGGTTTAGCGGTTATTACTCTAACGCCTTTCTTTATTTATGAGTATGTAACAGAATCTGCAAAAAATTTAGCAAATTTGACCGCTTTACAATGGAATGGTATAGGTTATTTAGTTATCGGGCCGTCTATTCTCTCTTATGCTTTTTGGAATTTTGGCATTGCGATAGTTGGTTCAGCCAAAGGGACAGTAATGACAAACTTTACGCCACTATTTGCCGCTATTTTTAGCATTACTTTATTAAATGAAGTGGTGCATACTTACCATATTATTAGTGCTGTACTGATTACGGCAGGCATACTGATTTGTAGCTATAAAAAACATTAACCGGAGGTTGTAATATGTTTCGTACAGAAATTTCAGAACGTTTTGAACAATTAATGGCGGAGAAAAAGTGTGAAATCACAAAAACCGTGATTGAACAACTTATCAAGCAAGATTTTCACGGGCAGTTATCTTATGAGGTTGTTGATGAACTGTGCGGACAATTCAAACGTTCTCGCATTGAATTAGCTCTATTTTGCATTTCAATTGCCGCTTGCTATGCAGTTACGCCCGTTTCTCATTTTAATGTAGGGGCGGTTGCAATTGGAAAACGAGGGGATTTCTACTTCGGAGCGAACCAAGAGTTTTCTGGAGAAAGTATGCAACAATCGGTTCACGCTGAGCAGAGTGCGATTTCTCACGCTTGGCTTGCAGGCGAAACCTTAATTACTGATGTAGTGGTTAATTACACCCCTTGCGGACATTGCCGTCAATTTATGAATGAACTTAATGGAGCAGAAAATCTAAAAGTCCATTTACCACATAGCCAAGACAATTTATTACATAACTACTTGCCAGATAGTTTCGGACCAAAAGATTTAGGCATTGAAAAAGTCTTGTTTGACAACCAGCCGCAGCAATTTGAGGTTACAGGCGATAAATTACAACAAGCCGCTATTGTCGCCGCAAATACCTCTTACGCCCCTTATAGCAAAGCCTTTAGCGGAATCGCATTGCAAGTGGGCGAGCGTATTATTTTTGGAAAATATGCCGAAAATGCGGCGTTCAATCCAACTTTTTTACCATTACAAAGTGCGTTGAATTATCGGCTATTTTTAGGATTAGCCGATGTGCCTATTGAGCGAATGGTATTAGCCGAAGCAGAAGGAGCATTGAGTAGTAGAGCGATGACAAAAGCCCTAGCGAAATCCTTATTAGACTTAGATGTTGAATATGTTCCATTGTAAGCGGTCTGATTTTGAGAAAATTTTGCAATTATAATGACACTTTCGAAAGCGGGCAGAAATACTCGCTTTTTTATTCTCAATCTTTTTGACTTAACTCATATTTTTATTCGCTTTTTATCGCAGAGCATTCTAATTTAGTTAAGATACAACCATTTAGGTATTACTAGAGTTTTTAAGGACATTCAATGGAGAATAATGCACTTATTTTAGAACAAAAGAAAAAAATTGCCGAGATATAGCAATTTTTTTAGCGGATGTTGTTTTGTTCTTTACCTTACTCAAGGTCCTGCCTTTTGAGCCTGAGCCAACTAAAGGATTAGCTATTTTAGCTTTCGTGGCTATTTTATGGCTCACGGAAGCAGTTCACGTTACTATTACTGCTCTTTTTGTGCCTGTGTTAGCAATTGCATTAGGGGTAGTTACTTCAAAAGAAGCATTAAGTGCCTTTGCTGATCCAACCATTTTTTTATTCTTTGGTGGTTTTGCATTGGCTGCAGCATTGCATATCCAAAAAATTGATAAAATGATTGCGAATAAAATTATGGCGCTGGCAAAGGGGAAACTATTTATTGCGGTACTCTATTTATTTGCCGTGACTGCTTATTTATCAATGTGGATGAGTAATACTGCAACTGCAGCAATGATGTTACCCCTTGCATTAGGTATTCTTAGTAAAATGGACAGAGAATCGGAACGTAATACTTATACTTTCGTCTTACTTGGGATTGCGTATAGTGCAAGTATCGGCGGAATGGGGACGTTAGTCGGGAACCCACCAAATGCGATTGCTGCCTCTCAGTTACACCTTACATTTTCTGATTGGATGATGTATGGCTTACCGGTTATGTTGATTATTTTACCCTTGGTAATTTTTATTTTATATCTCACTTTCAAGCCTAGATTTAACCAAGATTTTGAGTTTGGGTTTGAACAAATTAACTTTAATAGACAACGCATTATTACGCTGGGTATTTTTATTTTCATTGCGTGCTGCTGGATGCTAAGTAGTGTAATTAATCCTCTTATCTCAAGTTTTTTAGGCTTAAAAGCTAATATTGGCAACTTTGATAGTATTATCGCACTCGTTGCTTCCTTGTTACTCTGTGTCACAAAAGTGGTAAGTTGGCAACAAATTCAAGAAAATACAGAATGGGGGAATACTATTTCTCTTTGGTGGAGGACTAACACTTAAGTGTCGTACTTAGTCATACAGGGGCGAGCCGAATTATGGCGGAAGGCATTATTTCTTTAATTGAAGGCAAACATTATTTTATTGTGTGCTTAAT
The DNA here is from genome assembly GCF_041807785.1 of Mannheimia sp. E30BD. Taxonomy (NCBI): domain Bacteria; kingdom Pseudomonadati; phylum Pseudomonadota; class Gammaproteobacteria; order Pasteurellales; family Pasteurellaceae; genus Mannheimia; species Mannheimia sp. E30BD. The sequence goes on along the minus strand of NZ_JBGTYX010000006.1, from coordinate 37,688 downwards.
TATTGCTGCCTTTATTATCTGCTTAACGGAGTTTACTTCAAATACTGCTAGTGCAGCCCTACTTGTACCGATATTTATTTCTATTGCAGAAGCATTGAATATTAATCCGTTAGGTTTTGCTCTGATAATCGGACTTGGGGCATCTTGTGCCTTTATGTTGCCTGTAGGAACACCACCTAATGCCATTGTTTACAGAACAGGTTTGGTTAGACAAAAAGATATGCTCAAGTCTTATAAAATCGACTTGCTTTGTATATTAGTGATTGCCGGAATTGGTTACTGGTTCTGGTTGTAAATGAAAATAGCCAAGTGATTACTTGGCTATTTTTTTATAAAAAGGGAATTACTTACCCCAAACTTCTTCCGCAATTTCTTTAATTAAGTTTAATTTTGCCCACTGTGCTGCTTCAGTTAAGATGTTACCTTCTTCGGTTGAAGCAAAACCACATTGTGGCGATAAGCATAATTGGTTAATCGGCACAATTTGAGCCGCTTCTTTAATGCGTTCAATGATTGCATTTTTATCTTCTAAATCGCCAAATTTCGAGGTAATTAAACCAAGAACTACCTGCTGATCTTTAATATGGCGTAACGGCTCGAATGTGCCTGCACGTTCGGTATCATATTCTAAGAAGAAACCATCAATACGGCATTTGCCGAATAGCGTTTCAGCAACAGGACCATAACCGCCTTCTGAGAACCAAGAAGAACGGAAGTTGCCACGACAAATGTGCATTGTAATAGACATATCCGCCGGTTTTGCATCCACAATACGGTTTAATAATGCGACATAGTTTTCAGCAAGTTGAGTTAAATTAATACCTCTTTCTTCAAACTCTTTACGTTTGTTTTCTGCACAGAGTTGCCCCCAGCTTGTATCATCTAGCTGTAAGTTGCGTAAACCCATTTCATAGAATTTGTGCATTGCTTTGATATACGCATTCGCAATATCATCGTAGAGTTTTTGTTCATCTTGATATTGCGGAAGAGGTTGGTAATTTTCATCGCGAATACAGCAAACAAGGTGTAGCATTGTTGGTGCTGGAATAGTGAACTTAGTTGGATAATCACCTGCTGCTTCTTTTAAAATTTGGTAAGCATCGATAAATGAGTGATTGTCAGAGAAATCAATATCACCTACGATTTTCACGGTTTGACCTTTCGGTTTATGCCCAGTGAAATTTACATTAAAGACCTCTGTTTCTTGCCAGTCCATACCGTCAAGTTCAGCTAAGAAATCTAAATGCCACCAAGTACGGCTAAATTCACCATCAGAAACTGCTTTCACACCGTGCTGTTTTTGCAATTCAACGAGCTTTTTCACTTCTTGACGAGTTACTTCTCTGAGTTCCTCTTGGCTGATTTTTTGCTGATTGAAATCTTCTCTCGCTTGTTTTAACGCATCAGTACGTAAAAAACTTCCCACAATATCATTGCGATAAGGGGCTTGAGTACGAATGGTTGCATCTGGAAATAATTTGCTCATAAATCACTCCTTGTAATTGTTGGTTATAAACGTTGTTAATCATAACAAAAATAGTAATAAAAAGCCCTTCATTAGCTTATGAAAATTAATGAAGGGCAGTATGAAAATTTTTACTATACAAGCGGTTATATTTTGACAATTTTTTGCAAATCTCAGCCTTCTTGATAGCGCTAGCGTCCACGCTAGTGCTATTTAATATGTTTGCAAATTTTCTTGCAAAATTAACCGCTTGTAAGGTACGAACGAAGACGCTCGCACTATTGGTAGAGAGGGTAAAAATATTATTGTGTTGCCACAATTCGTCCGTCTTGATAATCCACCGTTACAGGTTTATTTGGTACTAATTTACCGCTTAAAATCTGTTGAGCGAGTGGATTCTCAAGCTCTTGCTGAATTGCACGTTTAAGTGGTCTTGCACCGAATAATGGGTCAAAGCCTGCATTGCCGATATGATCTAAAGCCGCATCGGTTACGGTTAGGCTATAACCACGTTCTGCCAAGCGAGTAATTAAGCGTTGTAGCTGAATGTTCGCAATCGAGCGGATATGGTCTTGTCCTAACGAGTGGAATATTACCGTTTCATCAATACGGTTGATAAACTCAGGACGGAAGTGGTGTCCAACAACTTCCATTACCATCTCTTTCACCACATCATAGCCCTTATGTGCATTCTCTTGAATGAGGTGCGAGCCTAAGTTTGAGGTCATAATCACAACGGTATTACGGAAATCTACGGTTCTGCCTTGCCCGTCGGTTAAACGACCGTCATCTAACACTTGCAGTAAAATGTTAAATACATCAGGGTGAGCTTTCTCCACTTCATCGAGTAGCACTACAGAATATGGACGGCGGCGAACCGCTTCAGTTAAATAGCCCCCTTCTTCATAGCCCACATAGCCTGGAGGTGCACCCACTAAGCGAGAAACGCTATGTTTTTCCATAAACTCAGACATATCAATACGCACCATTGCATCAGGGTCATCAAACAAGAAGTTAGCCAATGTTTTGCTCAATTCTGTTTTACCTACCCCTGTTGGGCCTAAGAATAAGAACGAGCCAATTGGTTTATTCGGATCAGAAAGCCCTGCACGGCTACGGCGGATTGCATTTGCCACCGCATCTACCGCTTCATTTTGCCCGATAACACGAGCGTGCAATACCTCTTCCATACGAAGAAGTTTTTCTTTCTCGCCTTCCATCATCTTAGCAACAGGAATGCCAGTTGCTTTTGAAAGCACTTCCGCAATTTCTTCTTCGGTTACTTTGGTGCGAAGTAGCTGTGCTTCTGCATTTTTTTCGCCATTTTCGACCGCTTGTAACTGCTTTTCTAAGTTTGGAATCACACCATATTGCAACTCAGACATTTTCTCGAAGTTGTTTTCACGGCGGGCTTGATCCATTGCAATGCGAGCGTTTTCAAGCTCTTCTTTAATATGCTGAGTGCCAAGCAATGCAGATTTTTCTGCTTTCCAGATTTCTTCCAGCTCGGAATATTCACGCTCTTTCGCTGCCATCTCTTCGTCTAATTTGGCTAAACGCTGACGGCTCGCTTCATCTTCCTCTTTTTGTAACGCTTGGCGTTCCAATTTAAGCTGGATAATACGGCGCTCTAATTTATCCAATGGCTCAGGTTTAGAGTCAATCTCCATACGCAGACTTGAAGCCGCTTCATCAATCAAATCAATCGCTTTATCTGGTAATTGGCGGTCAGATACATAACGGTGCGAAAGCGTTGCTGCTGCCACGATGGCTGGGTCGGTAATTTGAACGTGATGATGGATTTCATAACGCTCTTTCAAACCACGCAAAATCGCAATGGTATCTTCCACCGTTGGCTCATCAACCAATACTTTTTGGAAACGGCGTTCAAGTGCCGCATCTTTTTCAATGTATTGGCGATATTCATCAAGAGTAGTTGCCCCAACACAGTGCAATTCGCCTCGTGCAAGGCTTGGTTTTAATAAGTTTCCTGCATCCATTGCGCCGTCTGTTTTGCCTGCCCCGACCATTGTGTGAATTTCATCAATAAAGAGGATAACTTGCCCTTCTTCTTTCGCAAGCTCGTTTAAAACCGCTTTTAAACGCTCTTCAAATTCGCCACGATATTTCGCCCCTGCAATTAACGCTCCCATATCAAGAGAAAGTACACGCTTGTTTTTCAAGCCTTCAGGCACTTCACCGTTTACAATGCGTTGGGCTAAACCTTCCACAATCGCAGTTTTACCCACACCCGGTTCGCCAATTAGCACAGGGTTGTTTTTGGTACGGCGTTGTAGCACTTGCACGGCACGGCGGATTTCTTCATCACGCCCGATAACAGGGTCTAATTTGCCCGCTTTTGCACGTTCGGTTAAATCAATCGTATATTTTTTCAATGCTTGACGGGTTTCTTCCGCATTTTGATTATTCACGTTTTCTCCTCCACGAATTTGGCTAATTGCTTGTGTCAGTTTTTCTTTGCTTAAGCCAAATTTTTTCCATAATTTTCCTAAATCGCTATTATCCTCAATGCTTGCCAACACAAACAATTCAGAGGAAATAAAACTATCGCCAAATTGCTGTGCGAGTTTGTCAGATTGATTTAATAATCTCACTAATTGCTGTGAAACCTGCGTGTTTCCACCTTGAACCTGTGGCAAGCGGTCTAAAGTGGCTTGCAATTCGCTAATCAAAGTTTGTACATTGATATTTAATGCCGTAAAGAGTGGAGCAACAGAGCCACCATCTTGTTTCACTAACGCATACAGTAAATGAGCTGGTTCGATATAAGGGTTATCTTTGCCAACCGCAAGTGATTGGGACTCTGCCAATGCTTCTTGCAGTTTTGTGGTCATCTTTTCAAAATTCATCTTTTCTCTCCCATACTTAAGAGTTCATCGAAATAAGCTAATATTGTTTAGCTTCATCTTTAACGAAACTATAAATGGTGTTTGTCAAGCACTTTTCAAGTAAAAATGTGAAAAAGATCACAAAAATAAATAAAATAACTCTCTATAGGTAGTTTAATGTTAAAAGTTTGATAAATATCAATTTACTTCTCTTTCACTTCATTTACATTTACCTACTTATGGGTATAATTTAATTTTTAAGAGGATATAAAAATGAAAAAAACAGCATTAGCAATTCTTTTAGGTGGGATTTTATTAGCTGGCTCAGCAATGGCACACCAAGCAGGTGATACAATGTTCCGCTTTGGTGCGGTGAATGTGCAAGCAAATTCAGAATCGAATACAGTTACACCAGTTAAGGTTGATTTAAAAGTGAAAAACAACACTCAGCTTGGTTTAACCGCAACTTATATGTTGGCGGATAATGTGGGTATCGAATTATTAGGTGCAACGCCGTTCTCTCACAAAATTAACGGTAAAGTGCCTGCGTTAAACTTAGACTTAGGCAGAGTAGTAAGTTTAAAACAGTTACCGCCAAGTCTTTATGCTCAATACTATTTCTTTGAGCCTACTGCAAAAGTAAAACCTTACGTTGGTGCAGGTATTAACTATACTCGTTTCTACCACGCTAAATCAGTTCACCCAGCAGTTACTAATTTAGAGGTAAAAAAACACTCTTTTGCACCTGTGGCTAACTTAGGGGTAGATGTAAAATTAACTGATAACATCTACTTCAACGCAGCAGCGTGGTACACACGCATTAAAACAACGGCTAAATTTAAAGCGTTAGGGTTAGATCACGAAGTAAAAGTGAAACTTGACCCAGTGGTATTATTTGCTGGTTTCGGTGTGAAATTCTAATTTCCTTTGATACTTAGCTAGAAAAAAGAGTGTTAATCTAACCATTAACACTCTTTTTTATTTTACAAGCACAAGCGGTTAAATTTTTGCAAAATTTTACAGAAAAACAACCGCTTGTAAAAAGATTACCGCTTCCCAAAAAATTCAAGTAGAATTAATCCATTTAACAAACACAACATAATATTTGGAGAAGATTATGCCTATTTTACGTTCTGCGACCTCTACACAAGGTCGTAATATGGCGGGTGCAAGAGCTTTATGGCGTGCTACTGGAATGAAAGAAAATGACTTCGGTAAACCGATTATTGCGGTGGTAAACTCATTCACCCAATTTGTTCCCGGGCACGTTCACTTAAAAGATATGGGGCAATTAGTTGCTGCTGAAATTGAAAAAGCAGGCGGTGTGGCAAAAGAATTTAACACCATTGCGGTGGACGATGGTATCGCAATGGGGCACGGCGGTATGCTTTATTCATTACCAAGCCGTGATTTAATTGCCGATAGCGTGGAATATATGGTAAACGCTCACTGTGCTGATGCAATGGTTTGTATTTCTAACTGCGATAAAATCACTCCGGGAATGTTAATGGCGGCAATGCGTTTAAATATTCCGACTATTTTCGTTTCAGGTGGTCCAATGGAAGCAGGGAAAACCAAACTTTCTGACCAGTTAATTCGTTTAGATTTAGTTGATGCAATGATCGAAAGTGCAGATCCAAATATCTCTGATGAGCGTATTGATGCCATTGAAAAACACGCTTGTCCGACGTGCGGTTCTTGTTCGGGTATGTTTACTGCAAACTCAATGAACTGCTTAACCGAAGCCTTAGGGTTAAGTTTGCCGGGTAATGGTTCAATGCTTGCAACACACGCAGATCGTAAAGAATTATTCTTAAAAGCAGGGCGTGAAATTGTCGAACTTTGCCGTAAATATTACCAAGAAGATGATGAAAGCGTGTTACCTCGTTCTATTGCAAGTTTTGATGCCTTTGAAAACGCAATGAGCTTAGATATTGCAATGGGCGGTTCAAGTAATACGGTGCTTCACTTATTAGCAGCAGCACAAGAAGCCGGTGTGGATTTCAAAATGGCAGACATTGACCGTCTTTCTCGTGTTGTGCCGTGCTTAAGTAAAATTGCCCCGAACACCAACAAATACCATATGGAAGATGTGCACCGTGCAGGTGGTATTATGGGGTTATTGGGCGAGTTAGACCGTGCCGGTTTAATTCATCGCCACGTTAAAACTGTGTTAGGATTGACGATTGAAGAGCAACTTAACCAATATGACATTATCCGTAACAAAGACGAAGAGTTACACAAATTCTTCCGTGCTGGCCCTGCAGGTATTCGTACTACCAAAGCCTTCTCACAAGATTGCCGTTGGGATACCGTTGATGATAACCGTGAAAACGGCTGTATCCGCAACGTAGAAAATGCGGTAACTAAAGAAGGCGGTTTAGCGGTATTATTCGGTAACATTGCGGAAGATGGCTGCATTGTAAAAACTGCGGGTGTTGATGAATCTATTTGGAAGTTTACAGGTACTGCCATTGTGTTTGAAAGCCAAGAAGATGCAGTTGCAGGCATTTTAGGTGGAAAAGTAAAAGAAGGGCATATCGTGATTATTCGTTACGAAGGACCGAAAGGTGGGCCGGGTATGCAAGAAATGCTTTATCCAACCAGCTACTTAAAATCAATGGGCTTAGGCAAAAAATGTGCGTTATTAACAGACGGACGTTTCTCTGGCGGTACATCAGGTTTATCTATCGGACACGCTTCACCGGAAGCCGCTTCAGGCGGTGCAATTGCCTTAATTAACGATGGCGATACAGTTTCAATTGATATTCCAAACCGCTCAATCAATTTAATGATTTCAGACGAAGAATTGGCTGAACGCCATAAAGAGATGGAAGCTCGTGGCGATAAAGCGTGGCAACCTGTTAATCGCAAACGTGAAGTGTCATTTGCACTAAAAGTATTCGGACATTTTGCAACTTCAGCGGATAAAGGTGCGGTGCGTGATGTTTCGCTCTTAAAATAATAATACTGTGAAAAGTAATAAAGCCTCAATATTGAATTGAGGCTTTATTTTTTTGCATAGTTAGAATTTATTTCTTCTGCTTAAGAAAATGCACAGTACAAGCTGCAATTAATAACACTACGGCTGCACCTAAATAGAGTTCATTCTTTTTCCAGCCTGCATCTAATAAAACACCGGCAAGTGTTGGCGAAATAATTGAGCCTAAACGCCCTACGCCGATGGCTGTGCCAACACCTGTACTACGGAAGTCTGGAGCATAAAGTGTTGGGTTGATAGTGTATAAGCCTGTAATGCAACCATTGATTAATCCACCAACCAGAATTGCTAAGGCAATAGCTAAGCCTAAAGTGCCAGAGAATACGAAGGCAACAACGACAGTGGCAGAAAGAATGCTGAATAGCTGTAAAATATTTTTCGCTGCCCAACGGCTAACTAAGAAACCGAAAATTAATGAGCCGATTGTTCCACCCACTGAAATTGCCATACCTACCGTTTGGCTTTGGGTTTTTGGCATTCCTGCTTCTTCTAAAAGAGCTGGCGTCCACGAGCTGATAAAGTAGAATGAAGCTGAAATAGCAATGAAAGCTACCCAAATTAATAAGGTATTACGGCGATATTCAGGCTCGAATAAGCGAGTAATGGCGACTTTATTTTTGCCTTTTGTTTCTACTTCAGGCAATTCCCAACCTGTGCCTAAGCCAAGTTTAACTGCAATTTTATTCAAGCGTTCTTTGGCGTTTGCAGGTCTTTTTGAAATTAAGAATTCCACCGATTCAGGCAATACAAAAAGAAGCAGTGTAAATACTGAACCTGTTAAAACTGCACCCACTAAAAATACTGCTCGCCAGCCATAGACATCTTGTAATAATACGGCTGACATACCACCTAACATTGCCCCAATACCAAAGCCCGAAGCATAAATGGCGATAGCTAAACCACGCCATTTTTGGCTAGCATACTCGCTGACTAATACGTTTGTACCCGTTAGAATGGAGGCAATGCCTAATCCTGTGATGACACGGTATAAACCAATCTCAAAAGCAGATGAAGCAAAATAGGTTAATAACATACCTAATGTGGCTAAGCCTGTGCCGATTAAAAGTAACGGACGGCGACCAAATTTATCTGCAAGAGGGGAAAGTAATAATGAGCCGATTGCCATACCAAATAAACCAGCACTCATTAATGTGCCGATAGTTGCCCCATCTAAATTTAACTCTTCTCGAATGCTTTTAGCTGTAAACGCAAGAGCCATTAAATCAAAGCCATCAAGCAAGTTCAGTAAAACAGTAAGACCAACAACAAACCATTGAAATGGTGTCATTTTGTTTTGAGCAATTTGATTGCGAATATCCATAAGTTGTTCTCCAAGCATAATCTATTTTTATACCTTGAACTATATGGATTTACAAAAAAGTAATCAAACGCAAAATTTACATAAAATTTATGAAAGATTTTCATAATGGATAAATCCGTTAGAAGGGAATAGGGAATTTAAATTGTAGGGGCGAAACATCTTTCGCCCTAAATGGAAATGATTGTTGATAGGAGGGCGAATAATTATTCGCCCCTACATTAGGTAAATGGAGAAAAATTATTTCTTCTCCGCCTGTTCAGCGGCTCTTTTGCGTCTAATTTCTTTCGGGTCAGCAATTAATGGACGGTAGATCTCAATTCTGCCGCCATCTTCCACCGTTTCATTGAGCTTAGCAGGGCGGCTAAAAATACCGACTTTATTTTCTCGCAAGTCGATTTCGGTATATTTTTCTAATACGCCAGAGAGCAAAATAATATTTTGAATCGTGGTGTTGTGCGGCACTTGCAGTTTTTTGAGGAAATATTTATCTGGATAGGCGTAAAGCACTTCTACATTAATTAATTGCATTTCCTGTTCTGTTTGAAGTTGTTCAGACATCATACACCTCTTTTGCTCGTTGTTTGAAAGCATTGACCATTTTTAACGTCAGTTCATTAAATACTTTACCGAAAACTAATGCCACAATCGGGCTTGAAAATTCAAAATTCAGCTCCAGTGAGATTTTACAGCTTTGCTCATCAAATGGCGTGAATGTCCAAAAGCCGTGTAAATGACGGAAAGGGCCTTGCACTAAATTCATTTCGATTTTATAGGGCGGAGTCATTTTATTATGGGTACTAAAGGTTTGGCTAATTCCCAACTTTTGAATATGAAGCTCTGCGGTTAATTCATTTTCCCCTATACTTAAGGTTTTTGCACTCACACAGCCTGATAAAAACTCAGGATATTTCTCATAATTATTTACAAGCTGATACATCTGTTCAGCACTATAAGGCACAAGGGCGGATTGACTAACGGTTGGCATAATATCTCTTTTTTGAATTAACAAGCGGTCATATTTTACAAGAAATTTGCAAGGCTATAAAGAAACGCTTTTGACTTGAATATAAACAGCTTGTCCTTCTTTGGGCGAAAGCTCCTCAAAAGACCACAGGCTGATCGTACTCCAAATGGTTTGATCTTCAACAAGAACAGCGAGATCAACCCTGTCTAAATGGGTTTCAATCTTCTGAATATAACCTTTCAATACATTACGGATTGAACTTTGGATTGGCTTTTGCAAGCTGATGGAGACATCTTTACTCGCAATAGTAACACGCAAATTTTCACCCATTTGATGACGAGGAAGCTGGTTAATCCACAAACGTTGCTCATTTAGTCCTAATCCAAGCATATTGTAGCTTGATTGCTGCTCTTTTATCGGTAACTCAAGCAAACTAATGCGTTGATTATTCGGCTGCCAATCGGCAAAAGCAGGGCTGTGCCACACATTTGCAACGCTATCAAACGCCATCACTTTGCCGTTATTGAGCAAAACGAGTTGATCGGCAAGGCGAACAATTTCTTCTAAGCTATGGCTAACATAGAGAATTGGAATATTGAGCTGAGAGGCTAATTTATCTAAATAATCGAGTAGCTCTTGTTTGCGTGGTAAATCAAGGGCAGATAAAGGTTCGTCCATCAATAAAATATCGGGGGAACTTAATAAAGCACGTCCAATCGCAACTCGTTGTTTCTCTCCACCAGAAAGACTAGCAGGGTAGCGATCCAATAAATGAACAATGCCTAAAAGTTCCACAATTTGCAAAAAATCGGAAGAATCTGACCGCTTGTAGCCATATTTCAGATTTTTTTCTACTGAATAATGCGGAAAAAGCCGATGTTCTTGGAATACATAGCCAATATTGCGTTTTTCAGGCGGTAGATTAATACCTTTTTCGCTATCAAACAGCACTCGTCCGTTTAATTCAATCCGCCCAGATTGAGCGGTAGAAAGCCCTGCAATTAAATTAATCAGGCTAGATTTACCTGCCCCCGAACGCCCGAAAATAGCGGTAATGCCTTGAGCTGGAATTGCTAAATTGACATTCAAATCAAGATTGCCGAGTTGCTGAATAAGGTTAAGTTTTAGCATAGCGTTTCTGCCTTTCAGCCAACCATTCTGAACAGAATAGGGCGATTAATGAAATTACAATAGCTACCAAGCATAATCGGGCGGCAGCCATTTCGCCATTTGGGGTTTCAATAAAAGTAAAAAGAGCGGCTGGAATAGTTTGGGTTTGGTTTGGTATATTGGAAACAAATGTAATAGTTGCTCCAAACTCGCCTAATGAACGGGCAAAACCGAGAACGCTGCCTGCAATAATGCCTGAAAATGCGAGGGGTAAATTTAGGGTAAAAAAGACTTTTAATGGGCTTGCCCCTAATGTGCGGGCGGCTTGTTCAAGTTTAGGATCAACGGAATCAAATGCCAAGCGAATAGAACGTACCATTAGCGGAAATGCCATTACCATCGAAGCAAGTACAGCCCCTTTCCACGAAAAACTAAAACTAAAATTAAACCACTCCCACAAATATTGTCCGATGACACCTCGTTTTGCCATTGAGATAAGTAATAAATAACCAATCACCACAGGGGGTAAAACTAAGGGAAGATGGACAATACCATTAAGCAAATTTTTACCCCAAAATTGTTTGCGAGAAAGCAACCAAGCCACCCACACGGCAAGCGGCAAAGCAAGCACCACTGCAATGGAGGCAACTTTTAGGCTGAGAACAATCGCATTTAGTTCTTGTGGGGTAAAATCAAACATAATCTAACTATTTGGTTATAAATTTGCCCTCTCCCACAAGGGGAGAGAGTAAATTTAATTTATAGGATAAAACCCAGCAGCCTCAAATCTAGCTTTTGCTTCTGGTGTGTGTAGAAAATCTAAAAATTTGGCAGCAGATGGTTTTCCACTTACCACGGCAGCAGGGTAAACAATTTCATCGTAACTTTCAGCAGGGAATTTCGCAATCACTTTGACTTTATCAGATACTTTTGCATCTGTTGCATACACAATGCCTAGTGGCGATTCTCCCCGCTCAACAAAAGAAAGAGCATCTCGCACATTTTTAGCTCGGGCTAATTTAGGCTCAACTATTTCCCACAGGTTATAGTAGGTTAAGGCTTTTTGGGCGTATCTTCCAGCGGGAACGTGAGCAGGATCGCCAACAGATAAATAACTATTTGCTAATTCTTTGGCAAAATCGACCGCTTGTATGTTCTCTGCTTGGAGTTGGCTCTCGTTCGGAGCAATTAAAACCAACTCATTTTTAACTAGATTAGTTCGTTGCTTGATTTTATCAGGCTGTTTTTCTGCAAGGTAGTCTAGCCATTGTTGGTCGGCAGAAATAAACAGATCTGCTGGAGCATCTTGCTCAATTTGTTTTGCTAACGCAGAGGAAGACGCAAATGAAAATGTAATTTTATCTTCAGGGTATTTTTGTTCAAAATCTTGCCCAATTTCTTGCAGAATATTATTCATTGAGGCAGCGGCGAAGATGGTAAGATCTTCTGCATAAGCCACATTAATACCAAAAGTGAATAGACTTACAATCGATAATTCTTTTAACGCTTTCATAATGTTATTCTCAGAGGTAGCAAAAAAGCAATTCAATTTGGACTCGTAGGGACAGGTCCTATGCCTGTCCGAAAACAATATTAATTTACGGGCGGGCACAGGACCCGCCCCTACAAGCTACGAACGCAACCCAATCCCACGTTGAATTAACGAATAAGTGACAATATATAGCCCGATACATAACGAAATCAACACACCAAAGGTGTAAACGAGCGGTACATCGCTAATGCCAAGAAAACCATATCTCAATCCGTTAATCATATATACGATAGGGTTAAATTTTGACACCGTTTGCCAAAATTCAGGGAGTAACGAAATAGAATAAAACACCCCACCTAAATAAGTGAGCGGTGTAAGTACAAAAGTCGGTATTAATCCTACATCATCAAATGATTTTGCAAAAACGGCATTAATTAGTCCACCTAACGCAAAGGCGACAATGGTTAAAAATAGCGTTAAAGCAATGATCGCAACAGAGTGAATATCAAAGCTCACAAAAACCATTGCAACCAACATTACTAAGAGAGCCGCTAAGCCAGCCCGTAAAATACTGCCTAACACATAGCCCCAAATAATGTTATGGGTGGAAAGGGGAGAAATCAGTAACTCTTCAAAATCACGGGTAAATTTGCTGAGAAAGAAAGACGATGCGGTATTCACATAAGAGGCAGTAATTGCCGTCATCATAATCAAACCAGGAGCAATAAATTCCATATAGCCCACGCCATTCATTTCGCCGATGCGTCCGCCAATTAATTTGCCGAAAATCAAGAAATAGAGAGTGGTAGTAATCACAGGTGGCACAAGGGTTTGTCGCCAAATTCTTAGAATACGACGACACTCTTTGCACGCTAAAGTATAAAATCCGATAAAATTCATTTTATTGAGCCATATTAATAAAGAGTTCTTCCAAGCGGTTGGATTTATTTCGCATACTTAATACTTCTGCCCCTTGAGCCGCAATTTGTGAAAAGAGATTGGTTAGCCCTTGTTGGCGTTTCACATTCACTTCAAGGGTGTTTTCATCGATCCATTTATGCGGATAATCTTGGATAACAAGCGGTTGATTTTGAACAGAATTTTGCAAATCTAACACAAATACCTCACTTTCTAATTTCGCCAGTAAGGCTTTCATTGAGGTGTTTTCAATTAACTTGCCATTTTGAATAATGCCGATATGGCGGCATAGCATTTCGGCTTCTTCTAAATAGTGCGTAGTCAGAATAATGGTTGTGCCTTGATTGTTCAGATCTCGCAAGAAATCCCACAATGAGCGGCGAAGTTCAATATCTACCCCTGCGGTAGGTTCATCTAAAATCAGCAGTTTCGGATTGTGCATTAAGGCTCTGGCGATCATCACACGGCGTTTCATTCCGCCTGAAAGTTCACGGGTAAGATGAGTACGTTTTTCCCACAAATCGAGGAGTTTTAGCCACTTTTCGGCACGGATAAGGGCTTCTTTGCGTGGAATACCGTAAAAACCGGCTTGTTGCACCAGCACATCAATCACTTTTTCAAACTGATTGAAGTTAAACTCTTGTGGCACTAGACCGATTTGGTGTTTTAATTCTACTTTTTGTGTATCTAAATCGTAGCCAAATACTTTCACTCTACCGCTTGTTTTATTCACAAGGGAACTAATAATACCAATGGTGGTGGATTTCCCTGCACCATTATGCCCGAGTAGGGCGTAAAAATCCCCTTGTTCCACCACAAGGTTGATTCCTTTTACCGCTTTTACGCCGGTCGGATAGGTTTTTACAAGGTCAATTAATTCTAATGCTTTCATCTATTTACTCACTCTGTGCAACGGCTCGAATGGTGGATTCATCAATTTGTGCATCGAACGCGTTGCGAAGTAACATTAATTTTTCATCATTCAGCAAAGCCGATTTTGCCGCTTCGGTCAATTGTTTGAAAATTGCTCGGCGAATTTCGAGCGGCGTTTGTTTATCTGGATTGTCGCCAATGGATAAATCATGGCTATAGCCTTTTTCAGCCAATGCAATTTCTAAATTTTTACGGGATTCCACATTATCTAAATGTGCCATATTGGGCTTTAATACCAATAAAAGATGGTTGTCAGCGTGTTTATCTAAGTAGCTATTTAAGGCAATTTGGCGTGAAAAACCACCTAAATTAAGTGAATTAGCAATCTCACACCATCTATCTTGTTGGCAAGATAGATTAATGGTTTTTTTCACTAATTCAGGGGTGCGTTCCTGCAAAATAGCTTGTTTGATATCGGACGGTTTGGCACTGTCTGCTTGATTTTCTAATTCAGGATTGAGCCACGTCCAACGGTAATCTTCGTCATCTACACTTTTAGGTGTTTTTTCTGCTTTTGAAGTGGATTGTTGCGTTGTGTGCTGCTGATTTTCTGCAAATTGGATAAACCGCTCTTGTAATGAAGCGGTCGAATTTTCCGATTTTTTTGCAATAAATTGAGGAGTTTTTAACTCAGGCTTTTTTTTTTCGGTTTGAGCTAAATCAGCTTGCTGTTGCTGTAATTTTTTACGAGCCTCCAGAGCCGCCATTGCAGGAGAAAGGGTAGTTGTACTTTCTTCTTTAGGCGTTACAGGAGCTGTAGCTGGTGCTTGTGTCGTTTGTGAAGCTACTGCCGATTTTTGCTGATTTCTCTCAAAAGTCTCTCTTAGCTGAGAAATCTGATTTTGTGGCTTCTGCTGAATATTAGCAACAGCGTTGTGAGTTTGCGGAGCAGCTACAGTTGGCATTACGACAGTTGCTATTCTTTCCGCCTGTTTTGGGTGGAAAGCTAAAGCTCGCAGAATTGCCATTTCTACGCCAGCACGTTGCTCAGGGGCAAAAGGCAGCTCTTTTTTGCTGTTCAGGATAAGTTGATAGAAAAACTGCACATCTTCAGGCGGCATTTGTTTTGCCAGAAAATGGATAAGTGTTTCTTCAGTATTGGTCGTTTTGATTAATTGCAACATCGCAATTTTGTGCAATGTTTCGGCAATATCACTTAGTAGTTGCTGCCAATCCACTCCTTTAGAGGCTATTTGCTCAATCATCGCCATCGCTTTTTCGCCATCAGCTTGGGCGATTGCTTGTACTAACTCAAGTGGTTGATTGTCATCAATCAACCCAAGCATTTGGCTTACTACGTCTAGCGTAATATTCGCATTACTCATTGCGATAGCTTGATCGGTTAAGCTAAGCGAATCACGAATACTGCCGTGTGCCGCTTTCGCTAGTTTTTCGATAGCAATGGTTTCGTAGGGAATGCTTTCTGCGTTAAGAATAAACTCTAAATGTTTCGCAATTTGCGATTGTTCTAATGCACGCAAATGAAATTGCATACAGCGAGAAAGAATGGTGATCGGCAGTTTTTGCGGATCGGTTGTCGCTAACAGGAATTTAACGTATTCAGGCGGTTCTTCAAGGGTTTTAAGTAACGCATTGAAACTGTGGCGAGAGAGCATATGCACTTCGTCAATCAGATAAACCTTAAAACGTCCAACTGTGGGTTTGTATTGTACGTTATCAAGTAGTTCTCTAGTGTCTTCTACTTTGGTGCGAGAAGCTGCATCGATCTCAATCAGATCGATAAAATGTCCTTCTTCAATAGCCTTACAGTTAGCACATTCGCCACAAGGCTCGGCGGTAATGCCATTTTCACAGTTTAGCCCTTTGGCAAAAAGGCGAGCAATGGAGGTTTTACCCACACCACGAGTGCCTGAAAACAGATAGGCGTGATGAAGCCTATCTTCTCTTAAACTATTTTCAAGAGCAGATAAAACGTGCTGCTGACCAACCACTTCTGAAAAGCGTTGAGGTCTCCATTTACGGGCTAGAACCTGATAACTCATATTTGTTTTTTATCCATTTTGTAGAGGCTAATTGCAATTAGCCTCTACTGGTTGCAAAAAATTGAGAAAATACAACCGCTTGTAATTAGTGACCTTCAAAACTCACTAAGCTGAAGGATTTTATTCCTTCTTGTTCTAAACGCTCTTTACCACCTAAATCAGGAAGCCAGATCACGAATGCGGCGTGTTCTACTTTGCCTCCTAAACGGCGGATTAATTTAGCTGTTGCGTCAATCGTGCCACCTGTTGCTAATAAGTCATCGATCATTAACACATTGTCGTCAGAATTGATTGCATCTTTGTGAATTTCTAGTGTATCTTCGCCGTATTCAAGTGTGTAAGATTGTGAAATGACTTCACGCGGTAATTTTTTAGGTTTACGAACCAGTACAAAAGGCACGCCAAGTGCTAAGGCAACAGGAGCGCCGAAAATAAAACCACGAGATTCTGTGCCGACAATTTTAGTAATGCCTTTGTTTTTAAATTCAGCCACAATGGCATCAACAGAAGCTTGGAATGCTTCAGGCACTTCTAAAAGAGAAGTAATATCACGGAAAATAATGCCTGCTTTAGGGTAATCAGGAATGGATTTGATAGAAGATTTGATTAAATCTAATTGGTTCATTATTTGACCTATATGTAATTTAAAAATAACTGGAAAACTCTATAGAAAAATGAGGGAAATTTCAAGGAGAAATTACGAGATGGCAAAACAAAAGCAAGTAGGTCGGGCATTTATGCCCGACATTTTTTATAAACATTTCGCAGGTTTTGGTAATCCTGCAATTTTTGTGGCTTGTTTTGCTGGGCCATCAGGGAATAAACGTTGCAAATAACGACTATTGCCTTTTTCTTCGCCAAATTTTTGTGCCATTGCTTTTACTAGCATTCTAATCGCTGGAGAGGTTTTATATTCTTGGTAAAAATCACGCACTAGATAGATGATCTCCCAATGTTCAGCGGTTAAAGTGATTTGCTCTTTTTCAGCGATTTTTTCAGCGAGTTGTTCAGACCAGTCAGCTAAATTTTTTAAGTAGCCTGAGTCGTCAGTTGGGTAGTGGATATTATTTAGTTCAATAGACATAAAATAAAAATGCCACATAAAGTGGCATTCCTCTTAGATTTTAATATTAATCATCAGTGCCTAATACACCGAAGATTTGTAAGAAACTTACAAATAGGTTGTAGATAGAAACATATAAATCAACAGTGGCACGAATATAATTCGTTTCGCCACCGTGAATAATATTGCTGGTTGCAAGTAAAATTGCACCGCTTGAGAAGATAACAAATAAGCTACTTAACGCTAATGCTAAAGCTGGGATTGATAAGAAAATGTTTGCAATAATACCAACTAATAATACAACGAAAAGAGCCATCATCATTCCGCTTAAAAAGCTCATATCTTTTTTAGTTGTTAAAACATAAGCTGAACAAGCGAAGAAAACTAATGCTGTTGCACCGAATGCAAGGGCAACAATATCGCCTAAACCAGCACCGATGTAGCGGTTTAAAATAGGACCTAAGGTATAACCTAAGAAGCCTGTTAAAGCAAATACGCTTAAGATACCCGCACTGCTATTTGAAGTGGCATTGGTTAAGAAAAGTAAGCCATAAAATCCGATTAATAATCCCCACCAAGGCATTGCCGGTGCGTTCATTTGCATTGCAACAAAAGCAACAACGGCTGAGAAAGTCAGTGTCATTGCCAATAACATATAGGTATTGCGTAGCACTTTGTGGATGCTAATAAGTGATTCATTTGTTGAGTAGCTATGAGCTAAACGATTTTCCATAAAAATTCCTTCTGTTTTTGTTTTTAAATCGGAAAAACCGACGGATTGATATGTATGGATAAATTTCCATAAATCAAGTCTTAAATTAGCGGTAATTTATTGTAAAGTCAATGCGATTTTGTAACAGAGGAGTAAAAAAAATAATTTAGTTATGTTACACTTAACACAATTCTACTGCTTGTTCCTTTAGTTTGTTATGAAGCTTAATTTCCCAACTTATTTGACCTTATTTCGTGTCGGAATGATTCCACTTTTTATTGTGGCATTTTATCTGCCGACGAAATATGCCCCTGAAATTGCTACCTTGATCTTTTTTATTGCTTCTATTACTGATGCATTTGATGGCTATTTAGCTCGAAAATGGAATCAAACTACGAGACTCGGTGCATTTTTAGACCCTGTTGCCGATAAAGTCCTGGTTGCAGTTGCTTTTGTCTGTGTAGCGGAGCATTACCATACTTGGTGGGTGACGATTCCAATCTGCATTATGATTGCTAGAGAGATTATTATTTCTGCATTACGTGAATGGATGGCTGAGCTTGGTGAGAGAGCAAGCGTTGCCGTTTCCATTTGGGGGAAAGTCAAAACAACCGCTCAAATGCTAGCTTTAGGCGGAATGATTTGGCGACAAAGTGAAACAATAGAAATTTTAGCCTTTATTTTACTTTATATTGCGGCAGGCTTAACTATTTGGTCGATGTTGCAATATTTGAATGCTTCAAAAGGTAGTTTGTTGAAGTCGTAAGCGGTCTATTTTTATTATTTTTTTGCAATTGGGAACTAGTTTGCAATTGCATATTCTGAATTTCATCACACATAATGTCCGAATTTGATTCAAAATCTTTCCTTGCTGATGTACCTCATCAACCTGGTGTTTATCGTATGTACGATGACAAAGGGAAGATTATCTATGTTGGCAAAGCGAAAGATTTAAAGAAGCGTTTATCAAGCTATTTCCGTGCAAATTTGCCCAATCGTAAAACCGAAGCATTGGTGTCGAATATTGCTCATATTGAGACAACACTTACCCATTCTGAAACAGAAGCCCTGCTATTAGAACACAACTATATTAAAGAAAACCAACCTAAATATAATGTGCTTCTGCGTGATGATAAAGCCTATCCTTATATTTTACTCACTAAACATCAACACCCTCGTGTTGGTAGCTTTCGAGGCAGTAAGAAAATCAATGGCGAATATTTTGGACCTTATCCTAATGCTACCGCAGTGAGGGAAACACTCTACTTACTGCAAAAGATTTTCCCTGTCCGTCAATGTGAAGACAGCTATTATAAAAACCGCTCTCGCCCTTGTTTGCAATATCAAATAGGACGTTGTCTCGCTCCTTGTGTGGAGGGTTATTGCACGCAAGAAGAATATGATAATCAAGTCAAATTAGTCCGACTGTTTTTACAAGGTAAAGATCACCAAGTGGTTGAATATTTGATTGGTAAGATGGAAAGTGCGGCTGAAAATCTGGAATTTGAAACAGCGGCACGTTATCGAGATCAAATCCAACTCGTGCGGGAAGTAATGGAAAAACAGTCGATCTCAACTGATCGCTGGGACGATCTGGACTTTATTTCGATTGCTTACCAATATGGCATTGCCTGCGTGCATATTTTGTTTGTGCGTCAAGGCAAGGTATTGGGCAATCGAAGCTATTTTCCAAAAGTACCGAATCATACCGATCTTGCCGAACTTAGCGATACCTTTATCGGGCAGTTTTACTTGCAGATGAATCAACATCGTACCATTCCAAATCAGATTATTATCGATCAAACAGTGAGTGAAAAAGAAGCCTTAGAAACAGTACTCTCTGAACAAGCAGTGCATAAAGTGACTATTTTAAATAAAGTGCGAGGGGAAAAGAGCCGCTACCTCGCTCTCGCCCAAACCAATGCAATTGCAGCTCTGAATGTTCAATTAAAACAAGACGAACGTATTCACACTCGCTACGAGGCTTTACAAGCGGTGTTAAATCTCGAAAAAATTGCAAGAATGGAGTGTTTTGACATCAGCCACACAATGGGTAATCAAACAGTCGCTTCTTGTGTAGTGTTCGATGAAAACGGCATTTTGAAATCGGATTACCGCCGTTTTAATATTGAAGGTATTACGCCTGGTGATGATTATGCCGCAATGGAGCAGGCTCTTCTGAAGCGTTATGACCGACCACTTCCAGCGGAAAAAATTCCAGATATTATTTTTATTGACGGAGGCAAAGGACAGCTCAACCGAGCGTTAGACACTTTTGCTAGGCTGAAGGTGGAGTGGGATACATCTAAACCGCTCCTAATTGGTGTTGCAAAAGGGGTGGAACGAAAAGCAGGGCTAGAAACCTTGATTATTAGCAAATGGGATAAAGAGATAAATTTACCGCCCGATAGCCCTGCTCTACATTTAATTCAGCATATTCGAGACGAAGCACATAATTACGCTATCAATGCACACCGAAAAAAACGCCAAAAAGCCTTTACTGAAAGTGGCTTAGAAAGCATAGAAGGTGTTGGGGCCAAACGCCGTCAAGCCTTATTGAAATATTTAGGCGGAATGCAAGGTGTGAAAAACGCCACAGTCGAAGAAATTCAAAGCGTACCGGGCATCTCTAAAGCCTTAGCGGAAGTGATTTTTGATACTTTGAGAAATAGTTAAACTTACAAACGGTCATTTTTTAGAAATTTTTTACTAAAAACGGTCACTTGTAATCACTATTCAAACTGAAATAAAAAATAAGCAAACGCTTGCGTAATCGTTTGCTTATTTATTTTTAAATCCGTATAATTCGCCCCAATTTTTATTTCTTAGATCTTAGTTTAGGGTATTTATGCAAAAAATTCTTTATCCTGTTGATTCCAAACCGCCATTTGGTTTAACGCTACTTCTTGCCGCTCAACATTTGCTGGCAGCGTTAGGCGGTATTATTGCGGTACCACTTGTGATTGGTAATGTACTCAATTTACCTGCAACGGATATTATCGTGTTGGTTAATGCAGCGTTACTGGTTTCGGGCATTGTAACTATTATTCAATGTCAGGGCATTGGACCTATCGGCTTACGTTTACCAAGTGTGATGGGAACGAGCTTCACCTTCGTAGCTGCAGCACTTGCTATCGGTTTTAGTGAACACGGTGTAGCAGGCATTATGGGAGCATCATTAGTGGGTTCATTGGTGATGATAATTGGTAGCTTTTTTATGCCTTATGTGCGTAAACTTTTCCCACCTGTGGTAACTGGCGTTGTGGTAATGATGATCGGGTTGAGCTTAATTCCTGTAGCGGTGGACTGGTTTGCAGGCGGTCAAAGAGGTGATGCTCATTATGCTGATCCTGCTAATCTTGCAATGGCAACTTTCGTATTAGTATTGGTTGTGATTTTAGTGCAATGGGGTAAAGGGATTTTCTCTGCCGCAGCGATTGTGATTGGTATGATGGTAGGCTATTTGGTAGCGTTAGCATTAGGTTGGATCAACTTTGAGAATGTAAAATCAGCCGATGTGATAGCTATTCCACAGCCATTGCATTTTGGTCTTGCTTTCCCGATTTCAGGTATTATTGGAATGAGTATCGCTTATTTAGTAACCATTGTCGAATCAAGCGGTAACTTTTTAGCGTTAGGAAATGCGACACAAACCGAAATTACAGGTAAACATTTACGTGGCGGCGTGTTATGTGATGGATTAGGCTCCGCATTTGCAGCAATTATGTCCACTACGCCATTTTCATCATTCGCCCAAAATATCGGAGTGATTTCTTTAACAGGAGTGGCTAGTCGCTATGTTGTAACTGTGATGGGCTGCTTATTGGTATTAGCTGGTATCTTCCCGTGGTTTGGAGCCTTGATTGTGTCTATTCCAACTCCAGTTTTAGGTGGTGCGGGCTTGATGATGTTTGCAATGATTATTGCTGCAGGTATTCAAATGTTAGATAAGGTAGAACGTTCAAAACGTAATGGTCTCATTATTGCGATTTCAATCGGTTGTGGGTTAGCGGTGACTACACGCCCTGAATTATTGGATAAACTTCCTTCTTTTGTAAAAGAAGTATTTAGTTCAGGTATTACCGTAGGTTCATTATTTGCATTAATTTTGAATTTAATTCTACCAAAAGATGAAAATAAAACATCAGAAAACGAATAGTGATTGATGTAATCGGTAAATCTTACTTGAAATTTTCTGGATTAGTCACTATCTTATTAAAAGTTGGACGTCTTAACTCGTAATCAGAGTTAGAGCGTTTCTTTTTATTTTAGTTAGATATTTAAGGACAAATTTATGAGTAATGTTATTCACACAACAGACGCAACATTTGAACAAGATGTTTTAAAATCAGATGTACCTGTATTATTAGATTTCTGGGCGCCGTGGTGTGGTCCTTGCCGTATGATCGGGCCTGTACTTGATGAGTTATCAGTTGATCCGCAATTTGAAGGAAAAGTAAAAATTGCCAAAATGAATGTAGATGAAAATCCGAATGTAGCTGCACAATTTGGCGTGCGTAGCATTCCTTTTTTACTTTTATTCAAAAATGGCGAGGTTGTTGCTCAACAAGTTGGCGCTCTTCCACACGCACAAATGGCTGAATTTATTAAACAAGCGTTATAATTAAATGAAAGCAAAAATAGGGCGAATTTATCGCCCTATTTTTTTGTGATTCAAATATTGCCTGTAAAGGGTAAAACTGCAAGAAAATAACAAAAAAAGACCGCTTGTTTTATCAGATAAGCCTAGTCAAATGAGAACTAAATAGGTACAATCTTTAACTTGCGTTTTAAATTTTAAAGTGCGATTCGATTTTATTTTTGGAGATATTTATGTCGTGGAATGAATCAGGTAATCAGCAAGACCCTTGGGGGAAGCCGGGGCAGAGAAGAGCTGAACCAAAGCCTGAACAGCAAGAACAAGATCAAGAGCAAGGTCCTGCTCAAGGTTCACAACAAGGACCAACTAATAATCAACGAAATGAACAACAACCGCCTGATTTAGAAGAAGTTTTCAGCAGCCTATTGAAAAAAATAGGTGGTGGCAAGTCTCCTAATAATGGCTCTCGTAACCCAAACGGTGCTGGCTTTGGCAAACTTCTGCCTGTTATTTTAGGGCTTGCCGCTGTGGTGTGGGCAGGTTCAGGATTTTATACGGTACAAGAGGCAGAACGAGGTGTTGTTACCCGTTTAGGTAAACTTGATAATATCGTGATGCCGGGTTTAAACTGGAAACCAACATTTATTGATGCTGTAACGCGAGTAAATGTAGAGCGAGTTTCTGAGTTAAATACAAACGGCTCAATGCTTACTCAAGACGAAAATATGGTTCAAGTTGAAATGACGGTTCAGTATCGTGTGGAAGATCCTGCTAAATATCTATTTAGTGTGAGCAACCCTGATGAAAGTTTAAAACAAGCGACAGATAGTGCGTTACGTTATGTAATCGGTCATATGACAATGGACGAAATTCTAACCACAGGTCGAGCAACGGTGCGTGAAAGAACGTGGGCTACCTTGCGTGAAATCATTAAAACCTATGATATGGGCTTGCTGGTAACAGATGTAAACTTCCAATACGCTCGTCCGCCTGAAGATGTAAAAGCTGCCTTTGATGATGCAATTAAAGCACAAGAAGATGAACAACGTTTAATCCGTGAAGCGGAAGCCTATGCAAGAGGGGAAGAGCCAATTGCACGTGGTCAAGCTCAACGTACGATTGAACAAGCGGAAGCCTATAAAGAGGCAGTTGTGTTAAATGCAAAAGGGGAAGTGGAGCGTTTAAGCCAATTATTACCACAATACAAGGCTTCGCCAGAGCTTACTCGTGAGCGTTTATATATCCAAACGATGGAAAAAGTGATGAAAAATACACCTAAAGTCGTAATGGATTCATCAGGTAATAACCTCAATGTATTGCCTTTTGATAAATTAATGAATAACCCATCAGCAACTAAGGTAGAGCAACCTGCTGTTCCAGCACAAATTGTAACACCGCAAATTGTTCAACCTAAAACACAGGTTCAACCACAACAGGTAGAACAGCCGGCAGAACAAACTCGTAAAGGGAGATTTTAATAATGCGTAAATTATTATTACCTGTACTGGCTGTGGTGGCATTTATTGTTCTACAAGCAGTAACTATTGTAAATGAAGGTGAACGTGGCATTATGTTACGTTTTAACAAAGTTCATCGTGATAGCGATCAAAAAGTCGTGGTTTACCAACCGGGTATTCACTTCAAAATGCCATTTATTGATAGTTTGAAAGTGCTAGATGCCCGAATTCAAACCTTAGATGGGCAAGAAGATCGCTTTGTAACGGTAGAGAAAAAAGACCTCTTGGTCGATTCCTATGTAAAATGGCGAATCAGTGATTTTGGTCAATTCTATACCTCAACAGGTAGCGACTATCAAAAAGCAGCTGATCTTTTACGCCGTAAAGTTAGTGACCGTCTGCGTTCTGAAATTGGTTCTCGTACCATTAAAGACATTGTATCTGGTTCTCGTGGCGAGTTAATGGCTGGAGCTCAAAAAGCATTAAATGCTGGTGAAGATGGTACAGAGCGTTTAGGTATAGAAGTGGTTGATGTGCGTGTAAAACAGATCAACTTACCGAATGAAGTTTCATCTTCAATTTACCAACGTATGCGTGCAGAGCGTGATGCGGTTGCTCGTGAACATCGCTCACAAGGTAACGAGAAAGCAGAAATTATTCGTGCTGAAGTAGATAAAAAAGTAACTTTAATTTTGGCAAATGCGAATAAAACAGCTCAAACATTACGAGGCGAGGGTGATGCACAAGCGGCAAAACTTTATTCAGAAGCATTTAGTAATGAGCCAGAATTTTATAGCTTTATTCGAAGCCTAAAAGCGTATGAAGACAGCTTTGCGGAAGGGCAAAATAATATGATGTTATTGAAGCCAAATAGTGAGTTTTTACGCTTTATGCAAGCTCCTACAAAATAGTTGTATCTATAAAACCCGATCTTGTATCGGGTTTTGATTTTTTTACCTATTTCAATGATTACAAGCGGTTGGTTTTTATAAAAATTTTGCAATATGGGGGCGAATTGCAATTCGCTCCTACAAATTGACCGCTTGCAATATTATAATAGGTTAATGTATTCATTCTGATTAAGGGGATTTTTCTATGGGTAAAAGTGTTGCGATTCTCGGGGCTCAGTGGGGCGATGAGGGTAAAGGCAAAATTGTTGATTTATTAACAGATCGTGTGAAGTATGTAGTGCGTTATCAAGGTGGTCATAATGCAGGTCATACATTAATCATTAATGGTGAGAAAACCGTTCTTCGCCTTATTCCATCAGGTATTTTGCGTGATAATGTAACTTGCTTAATCGGTAATGGTGTAGTGCTTTCGCCAGAAGCCTTAATGAAAGAAATGGGCGAATTAGAAGAGCGTGGTATTAATGTGCGTGAGCGTTTAAAAATCTCTGAGGCTTGCCCATTAATTTTACCTTACCACGTTGCGATGGATCACGCTCGTGAAGCAGCACTGGGTAAAAATAAAATTGGCACGACTGGTCGTGGAATCGGCCCTGCTTATGAAGATAAAGTAGCTCGTCGTGGTTTGCGTGTAAGTGATTTGTTCGACAAAGAACATTTTGCGGCTAAACTAAAAGATATTTTAGATTACTACAACTTCCAATTAGTAAATTATTACAAAGTAGAAGCGGTAGATTATCAAAAAACCTTAGATGATGTATTCGCTGTTGCTGATGTCATCAAAGGAATGGTAGCAGATGTAACCACGTTATTACACGAAGCTCGTGAAAATGGCGATAACATCTTATTTGAAGGTGCACAAGGCACGATGTTAGATATCGATCACGGTACTTATCCATTCGTGACTAGCTCAAATACCACTGCAGGTGGAGTTGCAACAGGTTCTGGCTACGGCCCTCGTAACCTAGACTATGTATTAGGTATTATCAAAGCGTATTGTACTCGTGTAGGTAGTGGTCCATTCACCACAGAATTATTTGATGAAGTAGGTGCTGAAATTGCTCGCAAGGGTAACGAGTTTGGGGCTGTAACAGGTCGCCCACGTCGTTGTGGTTGGTTTGATGCCGTAGCAGTTCGCCGTGCAGTACAAATCAACTCAATCTCTGGTTTCTGTATGACCAAACTAGACGTTTTAGATGGGTTTAAAGAGCTAAAAATCTGTACAGCATACAAAATGCCAGACGGCAGAGTAGTCGAATATGCACCACTTGCCGCAAAAGACTGGGAAGGTGTGGAACCAATTTATGAAACAATGCCGGGTTGGTCTGAAAACACCTTCCGTGTAGCCAAACGTGAAGAGTTACCACAAGCCGCATTAGACTATATCAAACGTATTGAAGAGTTAGTTGGTGTACCAGTAGATATTCTCTCAACCGGCCCAGATCGTATAGAAACAATGATTTTACGCGATCCGTTTGCAGCATAATTTAAGATAAATAAAAGCCATTTAGTGAATTGATCTGCACCCCAAAGTTGGACTAAAAACTAACTGATTAAGGTGCAGATTTTTTATGACTAAATACAACCAATCTTTCAAACAATAAGCGATAGAATTTTATTTTCAAAATAGGAAAAATAGGTCACTTACTCGTCAGCATTTTCAGCTTACGGCTAAAACATTACAACGCTGGGTTCAGCAATATAATCATAATAGTATCAATAGGTTAGCTGTTTTAGATAAAAAGCAAATCTACTTGCCCCTAACTTAAATTATCTGTTGTACAAGCGGTTAAAAATGGGCAATTTTCTGCAGAATATGCTTGCCTTTATTTTGGGATTGCTAATTCGGGGATTATTAGCCAATGGTTGCAAGCCTTTGATAAACAAGGTGTAAACGGCTTATTACCTAAACCAAAACGGAGTCTGTCAATGAAACCGAAATACCCAAAATGCCCTCCCCTGAGCGCTTGCATTACCGTATTTTGGAGCTTGAAGCAGAGAATGCGATTTTAAAAAAGTTGCAGGAACTCAACCAAGCCAAAATGCAGAAAAAGCCAATGTCGTAAAGACATTACGAGAGCAATTTCCGCTTGAAATCCTGCTACGCCTTATCGGCTTAAAACGCAACACCTTCTTTTACTATCTTGCAGATTAAAGTGGATAAAAATGCTGCGATTGTGCATTGGTTACACCAAGATTTTAATGCTACAAAACCCGATGAGAAATGGGGCACAGACATTACTGAATTCAAATTTGCGGAAGGTAAACTTTATTTATCACCGATTAAGGATTTATTTAATGGCGAAATTATCGACTATGGCTTGGTAGAACACCCGAACTTTGAGTAGATTACTCGAATGATGAATCAAGCTATGGCAAGGCTTAACGGCACAAAACCGATATTACATTCCGACGAAGGTTGGCAGTATCAAATGAAGGCGTACCAAACGCTGTTGAAGCAGAATGGTATGACACAAAGTATGTCAAGAAAAGGAAATTGCTTGGATAACAGTGCGATGGAAAGTTTTTTCGGGCGGCTCAAAACGGAATGTTACTTTGGTAAGCGGTTTGAAACCTTTGCCGAACTTAAACAAACGATTCACGAGTACATTCATTACTACAATAATGAGTGTATTCAAGTGAAACTAAAAGGACTCAGCCCTGTGGAATACAGAACTCAGCCCTTGAATTAAGTGTAGAAGATCAGACTTGATCTGACAATTCACTCTAAAAAGTGAGAGTTTCCCGTTTAGAATATGAGTGTCAAAAATCAATCTAAACAAAAAGGAAACTCTCATGTTTTATTCTAACAACCCTCTCATTAAACACAAGACCGGTTTATTAAATTTAGCAGAAGAACTGGGTAATATTTCTCAAGCCTGCAAAGTAATGGGAATGAGCCGAGATACATTCTATCGTTATCAACAAGCGGTTGAGCAAGGTGGTGTTGATGCATTGCTGAATCAAAATAGACGCGTTCCCAACTTAAAAAATCGTGTTGATGAGGCAATAGAGCAAGCTGTTGTGAAGTTTGCTCTTGATAACCCGGTATTTGGGCAGGTAAGAGTGAGTAACGAACTCCGTAAACAAGGCATCTTTGTTTCAGCAGGAGGTGTACGTTCGATTTGGTTACGTCATCATCTTGCCAATTTTAAGCAAAGATTAATCGCCCTGGAAAAACTGGTTGCAGAACAAGGTATTATACTCAGTGAAGCACAGGTACAAGCCTTAGAGCGTAAGAAAGAAGATGAGATTGCCTGTGGTGAAATTGAAACGGCACACCCTGGCTATCTTGGCTCACAAGATACTTTCTATGTGGGCAACCTCAAAGGAGTGGGGCGTATTTATCAACAAACGTTTATTGATACTTACAGTAAAGTGGCGTTTGCAAAACTTTATCATTCAGCATATCCGCAGCACTGATAGCGGTCTTCATTGTATAAACCAAGAACAATAAAACCCTCCGAAGAGGGCTTTATTATGCGTGTGCAGATTGCTTTACTTCGAAAGTAAGATTAAGGGCTTTCATTACTTTAAGAACGGTTGAAAAAGTAGGATTTCCCTTACCCGAAAAGGCTTTATATAATCCCTCACGGCTTACCCCAACTTCTCTCGCCAACTGGCTCATATTACGGGCTTTCGCTATATCGCCTAAAGCAGAAAGAATTAAATCAACATCATCTTCTTTCAATACTTCATTTAAGTAGCACTGGATTTCCTCTTCACTTCTTAAATGTTCCGCCATATCAAAATCTTGTAATTCGACCATATTACACTCCTAATTCTTTTGCTAAGGCTTTTGCCTTTTTAATATCATTCTCTTGTGTCGATTTATCGCCACCACATAATAAAATAACAATAATGCCATTCTGATTTTTCAGATATACCCGATACCCTTTGCCCTCTGTAATGCGTAGTTCTGATATTCCCTCGCCAACAGCTTTTACATCGCCAAAGTTGCCCAGCTGCAAACGCTTAATACGAGTTTGAATTTTTGCCCTTGCTCGTAAATCT
Source organism: Mannheimia sp. E30BD (assembly GCF_041807785.1). Classification (NCBI taxonomy): domain Bacteria; kingdom Pseudomonadati; phylum Pseudomonadota; class Gammaproteobacteria; order Pasteurellales; family Pasteurellaceae; genus Mannheimia; species Mannheimia sp. E30BD. The sequence goes on along the minus strand of NZ_JBGTYX010000006.1, from coordinate 8,878 downwards.
TTTAAATCATCAAGCCACTGTTTAAAAACTGTTGTTGATTTAATCTGAATCATCTCTCCTCCACTGCTCCCATTATAATACTTTCACATATAAATGTGAACTATAATTCACAATTTATAAATAAAACATAATTCATCTGCAAAATTCTTACTAAAAACGACCGCTTGCAGCCTTGATCTGCTTATTAATTGATCAATCAAACAACCTTTCTAAAATAATTTCTCTTTAAGATCAATTAATTAATAACAAAATGAAATTTATTTTTGCTGTTTTGATTTCATTTTGTGTTTAAATATTGATTTCAATTTGTGATAACAACCCCATCAAAACGAGCTACGGCTCAATGCTCTTTAACAATTTGGTGCTTGTGCGAACGATATTAACAACCTCGAGCAACTGTCAGCTAATAGTTGATAGTTCGGCAAGGTTGGTTAGACCCTAACAAGTAAACTTGTGCGACTTATTCAATAGAGGGAATAAGGCATAATCTCGCCCCATTGAGAAACAGCTGACACACTAATCCCTAAAGTTGCCGCCACTTTTTCTAGAGTTCCGAAATGTTCGAGTACATCATCTTTTTTCATATTTTCTTAATTCCTTTCTTAAATTTTATTTAAGATCTCTTAAATATATAATTAAAGGAAACTTAAGTCAATAAATGTTAAGATAACTTAACAGCAACTTTATTTTTACCTTTAAGGGGATACTATGAATACTCAGACCTTGGGCGATAGAATTAAAAGCCGTAGAAAAGAATTAAAATTGACACAGAAAGATCTTGCTACTGCGTTAAAAGGGGTCTCACACGTTGCAGTATCTCAATGGGAAAGTAGTACGACTAAGCCAAATTCAGAGAATATTTTGGATTTATCTACAGTATTGCAATGCGATATTAGTTGGCTCTTGCGTGGTAATGGAGAGTCTAATGTTCTACCTGCTAGCCTCGGTATGACTAAAGTCCCATTAATTAGCTATATTCAAGCCGGACAATGGACGGGAATTGACGATTTTCGTGAAACCTGTGGGGATTATGAATATATCCTTACTGATCTTGATGTGTCTGAAAATGCCTTTGCTTTAGAAATTAAAGGCGATTCAATGAACCCTGATTTTATTGAAGGTGATGTTGTTATTATTGACCCAACAGAACAACCTCACGCCGGTGAGTTTGTGGCAGCGATTAATGGTGATTATGAGGCTACTTTCAAAAAATACCGTCCGTTAGAAGACTTAGACGAACACGGAAGACAACATTTCGAGCTGATCGCCCTTAATCCTGATTACCATAAATTATCAACACTAAAACAAGAAATCCGAATTATCGGCACAATGTTAGAGCATCGTATTTATCGTAGAAAGAGATAATTTAATGACCTCCATTACTTTATATAGCCCAACTATTTTTACATTTTCAGAGACAGATAAAGTAGATAGAGAAAGGAGCATTGAATTTATCAATAGTTTGGAAACTCACTTTTTAAAGGGAGTAGATATAACTATAGATTTATCTAATACTATAGATGCTTATGCTGAAACAACCCTTGTTCTATTTGCTCAAATACATTCTATGCGTTGTCGCAATCGCACTAAGAAGAAGCAAAATCACATTCAGATTATTTACCCTACTCAGGATAGTAATCCAAATGGTTACGCTCTTTTTATCTCTACAGGATTACATAGTGCTTTAGAGGCTTCTAGTGAAGAAGATATTATAGCTCTTACAACCAGAAATAATTTCTACCAATCCGGAAATTCGGACCGTTTTGATGATATGGTATTAAGTAATTGGGAAATGATTCTTCGAGAAGAAATAAGTATTGAACAACAATTTTTGTTACATCAAGGTGTAAGTGAGGCTATCCTGAATGTAAAAAATCATGCTTATATTACTAAACAATCATTATGTAATAAGATTGGTAAAGGTCGGTGGTGGCAATGTAGTTGGTATCAACGTAGTAAAAGGACCTTTGTCTTTTTAGTTTATGATATGGGCTGTGGTATATTAGGAAGTTACTCTAAAGAGAATCTTACTGATACTGAGTGTTTGAGAGAGGCTATGACAGAAGGATATACCCGTTATAACAATAGAAAACGAGGGAAAGGTTCAGAAAATATTAAGCAAGTAATTAGCCAGAATGTTGAAACTGAAAGACTTACGGTCTATACTGATAACTTAATATATCTATTTCAATATAATGATGGAATTGCTTCCGATAGATGTGTAACAAGCCAAGTATTGGCTCCAATAAACGGGACTCTAGTTGTGTGGACCTTAACTCTTTTAGAGGATGAATGAATGTTGATTAAAATTGCTGATGATTTTTCAAGGACACCTTATGGGCGAACAGATGAAGATGGTCCATTTAATGGAAAGAGATTTCGTATTCAAAAATTAAAACCAGCTTTTGAGACAGAGGATGAAGTACATATTGATTTCAACGGTATTGCACCGCCTGGTTCGTCTTTTTTACATGAAGCTTTTGGCGGTTTGATTAGGTTTGAAAATATGACACTATCGGAAGTACTGAATAAACTACGTATCATTAGTAGCTTTCCATTTTATGAAATTCAAATTAAGAAATTTTTAGATGAAGAAGAGCAAGATAGATTACAAAGAAGGAGTTAGCAGTGACGGATACTATCGCCTTTATAGCTTTGGTTATTAGTGTTTATGGTCTATGGCTAAGTTACAAAATTGCTCAAATATTTGCTCTCCGCAATGAAGATAAAATGTTGGTTGATGAATTACTTGCAGTATTAAGAGATATGCAAGAACAAGCATCTCATTTTTTTTTAGATAACAGGCAAGAACGACCAAATTCTCATATATATGTTGCTAATATTTCATCAAAAATAAGTATTGCAAGTTTTATTATTCACACTTTAAAAAATGATAGATCAATTCTAAAATCCAATATTGATCTCCCTTTTTCGGATCTATATCTATACGGCACTTTAGATGTAGAACAGGTCAATAAGCAAAAGCCAGAGAATAACGCTGAACAATTTGCAAATATGGATCAAGCATATTTAAAATGTGTTGGGATTATCTATCGATCATTCCAAGCCAAGTATCAACGTATCGACAAGATTTACAACCTTATATAAAGCCACATTTGAGTGTGGCTTTTAATTAAAAATGTTTCCATTCTAGGTCTTGTGTATCAAAAGTAAATTGTCCTTTGCCATAATTGTAAAAGCTCGCCTCTACAATTAATTTTTTCGACTTTTTCAGCTTATCTACAAAAGTTTTCATTGCTTTTGCATTTTCGATGAAAAGCGTATCATTGCTGCCGCCATCCGCTCCAACCATTCGATAACTTTCCAATTTACCATCATCAAACTTCACCGTAATTTTACAACTATCAATCATACAGCCATTAAACTGTCCATGAATGCTGAAAATGACATCATTTCCATATTTAGGATCTTTGCGTAGCATTAAATTCAGTCCGGATGAATCATACGGAAAACCAAAATCTATTGTATTAGTCGATCTTATTCTCGCAAGATAAGTTGTAGCATTACGCAATTCATCTTTCTCTTGTTCATATTCCCACTTAGATTTTTCAACGGTAGCCTCATCTTTGCCGGCATCTTTTTTTATAAAGACACTATCGTAACATTCCAAGCGTTTTGAACTATCTTCAACCTTAGAACAACTTTCCCCAGTTTCATTGGCAAAAGAAAAAGCAGGTAAACAACATAAAGTTATCAGTAGTTTTTTCATACAACCTCCATAATCAATATCCCTATTCTCCCAAAAACTGATTTTCTAGTCTGTGAGCAATATCACAATCTCAATAATCAGATTTTTTTAGTTTAAAAAACAATCAGGTGAAAACTCGTAACCAATTGATTTTTTAAGAAGTCTTAAAATTTTTATTAAATAAACTTAAATTTATATTGGCTTAAAATTTAAGTTTTCTTAATAAGCTTCCATCAAACGAGCTACGGCTCAATGCTCTTTAAAAATTTAGTGCTTGTGCGGACGATATTAACAACCTCGAGCAGTTGTAAAGTAATGCTTTATCACTCGGCAAGGTTGGTTAGACCCTGACATACAAATTTGAACGACTTGCCAAAAAGAGGTGGCAAGGTTTAGGCAACACACTTGCAAAGTGTGGAGAGCTGAAAAGGCAACACTGGTATTAGTCCTAAGCAATCACGCTTATCTCAAGTTTGAGTAAGTACGGATACAAGCAGCACCTGACGGAATGGCGAAAGCCGGGCGGGCGACGGCGTGGGCAGACACGCATTTATTCCAAAGCCTATTATGAATGGGTTTTGGAATAATTTAAAAACGAGGTAATTATGAAAAACAAAAATTTTGAAATCGCCAAATTAGCCCTTTTGAATGAACAAATGGGGAGTATTAAAAATTTGGAAGTGAGTTTTAAAGAGGAAAGCCTGTCTGGTAGCGATAAAAATCGAATCAAACAGGCTATTTTAGAAAGTGTGGCAAGAAATACTGATTATCCACCAGACGAATTAGCGAAATTAACTTGTAAAGCTATCTGTCTGATTGACTCTTATAAGCATTAAATACCATAGGTAAATTTACTGTTTCATCCAATGCTTCAAATCTCTTTGAAAGAACTTCAACGAAATCAGCAATAGCTTCTGCTGAGTATCGGTTTAATTCATTAGCAGATGAATTATTTGATGAGCTAGGTGTACGAGCAATATCTCTTGCGAAAAGTAAAGCAAGGGTATCTGCACTTGATTTTTTCATAATGTTCTCCTTGATTAAATTTTGGTCGCAGAAAACATTTTACTCCTCGATGTGGCCGCACACAAGAGGACTTGAGCCTTACAAGTATAAAGAAAGGCACTTATTCCAAAGCATATTTCACCAAGTGTGTTTCGGAATACCCACAACTAGACGCAAGTTGCTCCATTTGCCCACCGTAAAACGTGGGCTTTTTTCACCCAAAGGACAATCCTATGAACAAAATGAAACAATTTGCCCCATTTGCCTTGCTAATTTTGCTATTAGGCATTGTCGGGCGAATGGATTATGACGACCACATAAAAATGCAACGTTACAAATGTGAACGAAATCAAGGTGTTTGGCAAGTGGAAAGCAACGGCAACCAATACTGCGGAGGGAAATATGGCACGAAAAATTGATGCCAGTGTTGAGATTGTTGGGGTAGATAAACGATTTATCGCCAAGTTTTTTTATGACGGCAAATTACAGCACACAACCTACCCACAATACAGCCGACAAAACGCCATTATGCTGATTAATCGCAAAATTGAGCGGTTCAACGTTGGTAGAGATAAACCCACCCCCAACCAATCCATATAACCACGTAATGACGGATTCAGAATCCCGAATGTCCAAGCAATTATTTGGATCACCAGAAAGGTAGGCGAACTATAAAGGAAAAATACAATGAAAACAACCCAACATATTTTAGATGAACGTGAACAACAACACGGCAACTACAACAGTTTCGCCAAGATTTATGGTGGTTTACGCAAAGTCAGCGACTCACACGCAGAAAAGCTTACTTGGCAACAGCAAATCGCCGTTGAGATGATGTTATTCAAAATTGCCCGAATTTTAAATAACGGAGCAAATCATCAAGACAATTATCAAGACATTGCCGGTTATGCAATGTTAGGTGGCGGACTTTATAACCCTAATGTGTCTACCGCAGTTAAAGCATTGCCGAAGCCTCTAACCGATAGTATTTACCCCGAATCACATCTTAATAAAAATTCTGTTTGGCGGCTGGATTTGGAGTTTGAGACCAAAGAGGAGGCTGTTGAGGTGTTGGAGTTTTTGACTGGTAAAAGAAGTGTAGAAAATTAAGAAGGAGTTACATTATGATTGAAGTGGGTATAGGTACATTAATATCTTGTTTCATTTTAATGTACCTATTTAGTCAATAATTATTTTTTTAAGACTTAATGATTTTTTCTAAAAAATCAGCAAAGAACGTGAAGTTTTGACTGCTATCTAGTGAAGAACTTTTATCAAATTGTCCAAAGTGAGTAGAAATAGTATTTAGTAGTTCTATATCTCCTCGTTTTAGAGCAAGGTTAAAAGCTAAAATACGATGTTAGATAGCAGTTAATTCGTTATGCCAATATTTAATTTCTTTTAAATTATCTTTATATAATCGCAAAAAGAAATAAGCAAAGGTTTCAATTAATAATACTAAGGATAACCTCGGTAGAAAATTAGAAATAAAGTCTAAAGTATCCTTAGGTGTAAAGCTGATATTATGGACTAAGTATAATAATGCCAATGCACCGGTTATGCTAAAAATAATACCAAGTACTAGATTAATAACTGACTTCTTTTCTTGTTGCTGAATAGCAGAATAAATACGAGACCTTGTTCCCTGAGTTTTAAATTCAGTGTATTCTTGCAATTTTTCTTCTTCTGTCATCTCTTTTTCCATATTATCAAGAATAGACTTCCCAGAAATAACAGTATGATCCCCTTTTATTTCATCAGGAGAAAGATAAGAAATGAGTAATAAAATTAAAGTTGAACCGCTAATAACACCTGCATAAATACTCAATAAGGATAACCAATTTTTTATTGAATTCTCAGGAATATCCATATTGGAAGAAATTATCACCAAGATAAAAACACAGACACAAAAAATACCTAGAAAGCCTTTTAGAGAGGTAATGATTTTATTGTGATTTGCTTTAAACCAAAGCCAAAAAGAATTAAACATAAGTAATACCTCTTATTAAGTAAAAGAACACGTTTCATAACGCCCTATTACTTGTGCTTGCAAAACAAGTATACCACGTTTGCGGTCGTGGTTAAATAAACCGCATTATTGACAACCGCCAAACTTCGGATTAAGATAACACTGATTCCAAGCCGTTCCTCAACGGCTTTTTTTGTACCTAAAATTCAAACAGGAGAACAAAATGACAACGCTTACCTATCAAGATTTATGTAAACAATATTCCCAATACACAAATAAACTTTCTCAACGCAGAGCACTACTACGGGAACAAATTCGCCAACTTCAAATTGCACTTGCCACCGATCTCGGTTTGCTCGAAAAGCTTTACCGCAAACAATTCAATCAAGAGCCGACAGAACCATATGTCAGATTACTTGATGAGAATAATGAACCTATCGAGTTTTTCCAACTTAAAGCTCAATTTAATGCGCAGGGTGAACCAAATATAACCTTCAAACTAGCCCTGGCTCTGGAAGAAAACGAAAACAGCTATCCTAAAACACTTACAAGTCTTGTCATTACTGCTTACTACATCAGCGATACATTGATTAATTTTGTTTTCCAAGATGTAACAGAAAATTTTGCATTTCCAACAAATTTGGAAGATGAACAGCCATTTGAACCGCTTATCCAAGCCTACAAAGAATTAGTGTTAAAAACATACGAATTGAAAAATTAATTGACATTCCAACCGCTCTTTCGATAAGATAACCGCACTACTAACTAATAGCGGTTATCCGCACCCGACAGCAAGCGGTTTTTTTGTACCTAAAATTTACAAAAATCCTAAATCTGCATATATGCAGATTTCAAAGATCGGGTCGAGAGAACCTAATACAACACCTTCACGGAAATAAGTTCCGCCGACTATTAGCGGTAGTTGAAGCCCGATCACCCTACTAAGGTTTTCGGATTATTTACTAAATCTAATAGGTACACAAAATGTCAAATCTACAAATCTTCTCAAATTCAATCCGCACTTTTGAAAATCTATATTCTTTAACGGATCTACATAAAGCTAGTGGCGGAGAGGCAAAACACAAACCCGTTTTATTCTTATCTAATCAGCAAACCAAAGATCTTATTGCAGAAATAGAACAGGAAAGCAAAGTAGGAATTTCTACTTTGGCTGTAAAAACGGTTCGAGGCGGTAAAAATCCAAGCACATACGCCTGCAAAGAAATCGTGATAGCTTACACAGCGTGGATCAGTCCACAGTTTCATTTAGTGGTATTGCGAGCGTTCCTTAACCAGTTGGAAAATTTACAAAAGAACACCGAAATTCGACCGCTTGCACCACCAAAACCAGTCGAGAAAATCTTCAACCACAACATCATCAACCACGAAGCAGTCGATTTAGCGTGGTTATGGTTCGAGGCTAATCATATGGCTGGTTTCATTAAAGAGATTACGCCAGCATTAGAAGCTCTAGGCAGTTCATACGCTCCAAAAGCTCATTCCATCGCTTACGAATACGGCAGACACTTACACGACATCGGTAAATTGGTTTATCGCTTAACCGCTGAAGCAGACTTCGGGCATAACCCCAGACCAATGCGTGAACTCGAAAGCCATTTTGCTAAACCGACAAAATCAGTGCGTATAGCTAAATTCTAATTGGTAAAACATTCACAAAACCCGACCGCTTGTAAAACATCAAGCGGCGGTTTCCTGCACCCAAAATTCAAGGATTAGCCGATGAAATACGCAAAAATCATACTCTTTTTAACCGCCTTTGCAGTTGCTGCCGACTACTTAGAGTTAGGCAATGATTGCGATGGCAAAATTTGTACAGCTCAACGCTAATTAACCCAACCGCTTGTTCCGCAAGCGGTTATTTTTTGGAGAAAAAATGCAATTCACCTACGGTTCAATTTGTAGCGGTATCGAAGCCGCAAGTGTAGCGTGGCACGGTTTAGGGAAGCCTTTGTGGTTCTCTGAAATTGAGCCATTCCCCTGTGCGGTATTAGCTCACCGTTTCCCCGATGTGCCAAATCTAGGCGATATGACCGCCCTACCTGAAAAAATCTTAGGGGCTGTAGTAGATTAGCATCACTGCTATACTACAAAAATGAAGATAACCCATTGTAAATTAAAGAAATCTTTGCAGAAAAAGCTTCTTGAATTTTTTGTTGCTGAAGTGACCGCTAGAA
>NZ_JBGTYX010000005.1:0-146144 GCF_041807785.1 Mannheimia sp. E30BD | reverse complement strand
TGTGATGAAAGTTATCGGCTCTCTAAGCTACACAACGAAGTGCTTTCAAGGGACGAGACGAGATGCCGATAACGGGTTGTGTTGCTTAGTTTAACTCATTTGAGATATACAAGGGGCGGGTCCAGTGCCCGCCCGTAAATTAATATTGTTAGCGGACGGGCACAGGACCCGTCCCTACGAATATAGAGACGAATCATAAACTTCTCACATTCTCAACTATACAATTCCCCCATTTTATTGTATTGTTGTAGTAGTTCATTAATATGAAACTTTTCAGAATTTCATTGTCAAAGAAGAGCAAATCTTCTTTGATAAAATAAGGAAAATAGATGAAAACATTATTTAAAAAATCGGTATTCGGTTTAGCGTTATTTGGCTTGGCAAATGTGGCATTGGCTGATGCTCAATCTGTTGCAGAATTACAACGCCGTTTGGAACAAGTAAGCCAATATAGTGCGGATTTCGACCAAACCGTGCGTTCAAGCAAAGGAAAAGAGATCCAAAAAGGTAAAGGTAAATTCCAAGTAAAACGTCCAAACTTATTTAGAATGGATACCAAATCTCCACAAGAAAATTTAATTGTTTCTGATGGCAAAAATTTATGGTTTTACGACCCATTTGTTTCACAAGTTACGGTAAATACAGTGCAAGATGCGGTAAATAACACGCCATTTGTCTTATTAACCAGTAGTGATAAAAGCCATTGGGATCAATATGATGTAACCCAAAATGCGGATATCTTCATATTAAAACCAAAATCGAAAAAAAGTAATTTAAAACAGTTCGATGTGCGGATTGACCAAAACGGCTTATTAAAAGGTTTCAGCACCATTGAGCGTGACGGACAAAGCAACTTATATGTGTTACGCAATATCACCACTGGCGGTGTCTCAAGCGATTTATTTAAATTCACCGTGCCGAAAGGGGCTGAGTTAGACGACCAACGTGGCGGTAAAAAATCGAAAAAATAATGGAGAACAAGCGGTCATTTTTGGTAAATTTTTGGCTGAATACGACCGCTTGTTTATTAAGGAATATTTATGAAATCCCTTTATAATCAACGAGATCTAAAAGAGTGGGAGCAGTTTTTAGCCTTACTTAAACAAGCAGTTTCAGAGGATAAATTAGAGCCATTTTTTTCAATGTTTTTGACTGCTGATGAAAGAGGCTCATTAGGTTTACGTTTGCAGATTGTCCAAGCATTATTAAAAGGTGAAGATTCTCAGCGTGAGATTCAGCAAAATCTAAATACCAGTGCGGCAACCATTACGCGTGGCTCAAATATGCTCAAAACCTTAGATCAAGATTTCCTGAACTGGGTAAATCGTAAAGTGAACGGTAAATAGTCAGATGGCAAAACGTAAAAGTCGTTTTTTAAGCTCGCTTTTAAAGAAAGTAGGGCTTTTTTTTATTCCTCGAAAAATCAGAGCCAAATCAGGTTGGTTGTGGTTTGGCTTTAGCCGTTTATTTACTGTAGGGGGGGTATTTTTCCTTGTGCCGATGATGTTATTTTCGGTATTGCCTGTGCCATATTCCGCCTATATGGTACAGAAAAAAGTAGAAAATGTCCTGCAAGGTAAAACATACAACATTAAAAAAGATTGGGTAAGCCTTGATGAGATTTCTTGGCAGATGCAGATGGCGGTAATTGCGTCTGAAGATCAGAAATTTGAAAGCCATTTTGGGATTGATTTACAGGCGATTGAAACCGCATTGAAGCTAAATGCTAAATCAAAAAAAGTGCGTGGCGGCTCAACCATTTCCCAGCAAACCGTTAAAAATATGTTTTTATGGCACGGGCCGAGCTGGGTAAGAAAAGGCATTGAAGCCCCACTCACTATTTTAGTGGAATATGTTTGGACAAAGCCTCGCATTTTAGAAGTTTATTTGAACATTGCGGAGTTTGGGTACGGTATTTTTGGTGTTGAAGCTGCAGCTCAACATTTTTTTAAGAAATCAGCAAAAAATTTGAATTTGCAGGAAGCGGCATTATTAGCTGCCTCGTTGCCTAATCCAAATCTGTTTAAAGTGGATAAACCCGGACCGACTATGCGAAAACGCCAAGCGTGGATTATGCGGCAAGTCAGCCAACTTGATGGCAAAAATTATTTAGATAAACTTTAGAAGGGGAAAATATGCAAAGTAAACAGGCTCTTGAAACGATTTTATCTCACCGTTCTATTCGTAAATTTACCAAACAACCGATTTCAGAAGAGGTTTTCCAAACCCTAATTAATGCAGGGAAAGCCGCTTCAAGTTCTAACCATTTGCAATGCGTAAGCGTTATCCGCGTAACGGATAAAGACATTCGTGAAACCTTAAAAGCAGTTTCGGGTATGCAATATGTTGTTGATTGTGCAGAGTTTTTAGTGCTCTGTATTGATTTTAATAAACATAAACATCTTGTGCCGGAATCTCAATTAGAATGGGCGGAAGTTTCAATTATTGGAGCGGTTGATACAGGCATTTTTGCTCAAAACGTATTGTTAGCAGCGGAATCTTTAGGCTTAGGTGGCGTTTATATTGGGGCATTGCGTAATGATATTGCTCGTGTATCTGAAGCCTTAAATTTGCCTGAATACTGTGTGCCATTGGTGGGAATGTGCTTAGGCTATCCAGCACAAGATCCCCCTTTAAAACCACGTTTACAAAATAGCTTGGTCTGCTATACGAACCAATATCAGTCTTTAGATGAAGTCGAATTTGCAAAATATAACGAAAATTTGACCGCTTACTACCAAGCAAGAATTGGCGAGCCACAGCAATGGCAAGCTGCAATTCATAAAACTCTAAATAAACCTGTTCGCCCTCATATTCTGCCGTTTTTCAATCAGAAAGGATTATTGAAAAAATGAGATGGCTAATGCTATGCCGTGAGCCTCGTTTATACAGTTGCAAACGAATTAAAGAAGCGTGCCGTGAAAAAGGGATCGAACTAGATATTTTAGATCCTAATAGAATGCTTCTTGCTCTAAATAATGGTAAGTTTGAGGTTTTTTACCAAGAAGGCGAAAGTTACGATAAACATCACCCTGCACCTGTGCTATTAACAGGTTATGATGCTATTTTGCCTCGTTTTGGCACAAGTAGTACGGAAATGGGCTGTATGGCGCTACGCCATTTTGAAGCGAAAGGTATTCCTGTTTTAAACCATTCAGAAGCATTCGCTTTAGCTCGAAACAAGTGGCGATCTTTGCAGAAATTAGCAGAACATAATTTGCCTGTTCCTAATAGCAATTTTGCAGGACACGTAGTTTCAGTTAAATCGCAATTAGAGCATTTTGAGTTTCCGCTTATTGCCAAAGTGCTGAATGGCTCGCAAGGTAATGGCGTGATGTTGTTTGAAAATAAACCCAATGCGGAAGCGGTGCTATCTACTTGTAGGCAAGTTCAAGAGTCTTATCTATGCCAACAATTCGTGAGCGAGGCTAGAGGTAAAGATATTCGAGCTTTTGTAATTGGCGATAACGTTGTGGCGGCAATGAGTAGGTGTAGTGCAGCAGAAGATTTCCGTGCCAATATTCATCAAGGTGGAACAGCCAAACATATTGAATTAACTAAAGAAGAAATAGCATTGGCAATTAAAGCAACAAAAGCAATAGGGCTTGATGTTGCAGGTGTCGATTTTTTGCGAACCGAAAATGGGATATTTATTTTAGAAGTGAATGCAAGCCCGGGTTTTGAAGGCATTGAACAGGTAAATGAAGTTAATATTGCAGAAGAAATAGTCAATTATTTGAGAGAGAAAATCCGCAAATTGTCTTAATTTACGTTGCATTTCTCGCCAATTTCAGTAAAATACACGTTCTGCATATCTTTCGATATGCCGATGTTTTTCGGAAACAGCTGGGTCGCCTGCTGTTTTTTCTATTAACTGGGTCAAACCCATATTTAAGAGAATAAAATAATGTCATACAAATTTGAAGCTGAAGTTCGTTCGGCGCAAGGTAAGGGTGCGAGCCGCCGCCTGCGTCACAATGGTCAAGTTCCTGCAATCATCTACGGTGGTAGCAAAGAACCTGTATCAATCATCTTAAACCACGATGATGTAAACAACGCACAAGTACACGATGCGTTCTACAACGAAGTTTTAACTATCGTTGTTGATGGTAAAGAAGAGCAAGTTAAAGTACAAGCAATTCAACGCCACCCAACTAAACCAAAACTAGTTCACTTAGACTTCAAACGTGCGTAATCCTTTATTTTCAAGGGTTTAACGCTGTTTTTCGTTCCGAAACTTTTTGCGATTTTATGTTTTTTTAGGTCAATAAAATCAATAGTTTGCAGAATAGTTTCGGAACGGATTTTAGGTGATTAAATGGCTCTTTTGTATTTGGCAAAGGGGCTTTATTTTTAGGTGATTTCATCGGTAGGTTTGAGGATTTTGTCTTTTCTGATATAGTGTTGGGTCATTCGTTTTGATGTATGCCCCAGTTGTTTTTGAGCTTGCTCATCGGTAGCGGAGAGTGAAATATCGGTGGCTGCTTTAGCTCGCATATCACGCATTTGTACCTTTCCGATTTCATCAGCAAGGGCTGGATAGGCTTTCATTGCTTTTCCTCTTATTTCCTTGAAATGGTCGCCTAGACTTCGCCGTTCTAGTTTTCTTCCCCATTTATTCGGGAAAATCCAATCGATTTCATCTTGTAGCCGTTTGTCTAGTATTTCCTTTAGTCGTCCGCTAATTTCAAATCGAACTTTCTTTCCAGTTTTCTGCTGAGTAATGTGCAGTATGCCGTCATAGATATGTGAGCGGTGGATATTACAAATATCAATCGGTCTTTGTCCTAGTAAGTACGCTGTTTCGATAATATCCGCCATTCTTTCATCTGCAAATTCATAGATTTTATCAAGGATATAATCCTCTACATAAACTTCACGATATTTGGTCGGGAATTTTTTTACACCTTGCGATGGGCTTGGAAGAGCAGTGTATCCCCATTCTCTTGCCATATTCCAAATTGTGTTAAATAAACCTACCTCAATATTAGCAACAGCCGGCGTGTCTTTTCTCCATTGTAAATATTGACTAATGTGCTTTGGTTCAATTTTTTCGAGCGGTGCAGTTGGGTTACCAAAGAATTTACATAGCCAATGAATAGCCTGTAAATTGGATTGTTGGGTGTTTTTGGCTTTCTTGGTGGGGATAATCTCCAACTCATAGCGTTTTGCCACATCAATAAATAAAACGATTGGGGATTTTTTGCTATTTTCAAAATTGAGTTTAGCTGCTTCTAAAACGGCTTCATATTTATTTGTGCCGAGGGATTTTTCTTTTCCATTGGCGAGAACGTAAAAGTAGTATTCAACAATTTGTCCGCTCGATCTTTTTCTGCGACGACAGAGTAGGTTTTGTGGCAATCCGTTGTTTTCATATTTTCGAGGGCGTGCCATAAGTGTCTCCTTCTTCTCAATTTACGCTTTAAATGCATTTGATACCCAGTCAGAATCATTCGTTGCAATAGGTTTACGCTGTTTAGCCTGAGCATAATCACGGCGGACAACAGGGAAACCATTTGCATTTTCTTTAAATGGAATGCCCATAATGTTGAGCTGTTTTTTGATCAGATTTTTCTGCTTACATTGTGTAATAAATTCAATCTCTTCACGAGAAAGGAAATCAGTGTAGATGTTCATATTCTCTCCTAAAATAAATTCCTCATTTAGAGGGATTTGGTTAAATAATCGTTAAGCCTTTGTCCTATCCACCGCATACAAGGCACAGCCATACTGTTTCCGATTGCTTTAGCGAGGGCTATCAGGGCATTCTTCGGCAGATTTGCCACGGTAGGGGATTTTTGTCCAGTCATCGGAAAAGCCCTGTAGTCTTTCACACTCAATAACAGATAATTTCCTTATAATTGTTTGCCTCGATACATATTTGGATCTCCGTATTTCTTGAATCTGATGTAATGTTTGTTGCAATATCCTAATCCCTTTTGAGGCCTGCCACATACCTTGCAACAAATTCTCTTTCGGTGTTGCTTGTTGTGACAACTCCGACAAATACGTTCCAAATTCTCTACTGAATTGTTTGGTAATTCCCATCTTTGTGATGAACATCTTTGGCATTCTCTTTTCCGTAATGACAGCATTTTCCAGACGGAATGATTTTTCTTGCGTGGTAATGTGCTGTACTCCAACCCACATTTTCTGAATGACGCAGATCGAATGATTTTGCCATACATTGGCGATTGCAGAATTTCCTCTTTGAAAAATGAATTAAGTATTCTAAATCCCCATTTGGTAAAAGTTTCCTCTCCAGCTTTCCCCCGCAATAAGCACAGTGTTTCAATGGAGTATCTTTTTCTTGGCTGGCATAAATTTCCTCTTTATCTAATAGCACACAAGGGATATTATTTCCACCCGTCCCCATTCTTGCTTTCAGTGTTGGTGTTTTGTCTTGAATTTCGCTAATTCGCACCGCCTCAGCACCTTTTACTTCAAATAAGACGTTCTCTTGCCCGTTGTCTCGACCTAAACAATGAGCTTTGTTTTGGCTGATAATTGGATCTTGCGTACCGTGAACAACTAGCGTCTCACTCTCGCCACTCAAAGCCCCCTGAAGCTTTAACTGTGCCACCTTTGTCGGATTGGCGATACGTTCCAGAGCTGCTTTCAATAAATCCGGCAATACTTTGCCCCTCATTTCTGCTCGTCTCAATATCCCCTCGCACGCTTTTTGGCTCAATGAGTATTTGGGCGAACCGTTTTTACAGCCAAAGTAGAAATTCCTACTTTGCTTTCCTGTTCTATTTCTGCAATAAGATCTTTGGTTTGCTGATTAGATAAGAATAAAACGGGTTTGTGTTTTGCCTCTCCGCCACTAGCTTTATGTAGATCCGTTAAAGAATATAGATTTTCAAAAGTGCGGATTGAAATTGATAATATTAGTAGATTTGACATATTGTGTACCTATTAGAATTAGTAAATAATCTGAAAACCGTAGTAGGGTGATCGGGCTTCAACTACCGCTAATAGTCGGCGGAACTTATTTCCGTGAAGGTGTTGTATTAGGTTCTCTCGACCCGATCTTTGAAATCTGCATATATGCAGATTTAGGATTTTTGTAAATTTTAGGTACAAAAAAACCGCTTGCTGTCGGGGGCGGATAACCGCTATTAGTTAGTAGTTCGGTTATCTTAATCCGAATTGGGGGCGGTTGTCAATCTGCTTTTTTATAATTAGCAGGCGTATTTTTATATTGATGATATTCTTTTTGAATAGCGAAAATTACGTTTTTATATCCTGATTTAAAATAAGATATATTATTTAATATGCCCACTATTTTATGGTATAGCCATTCGATTTTTATACCGTTTCTAGGTTTTGCTATTAGTGTTTTCCAAAGTGTTAAATGTTGATGAAGTTTTTTAAATTGGCGATTAGGGGGTAACAATGTATTATCTTTTAGAATTAATCCAGTTACTTCTTTTACTGATTGGTTTTTATAAAGCGTTGTCTTTTCAGCTTTTATATTATGTTTATGCTTTTTAATGATTCTTTCTACTTGATATTTGAAGCCTTTTGGTACCTTTTCTCCAGAAAAAGTTACATCATCAACATATACAGTCATTATTAATTTATTTTTCTCAGATAAATTATTTAATTCATCAAACATACTTGCATTCACCAAGTAAGCTAATGGCATACTAATTTGGCTACCAGTTGGTAAGTGTTCATCAATAGAGCATAAATCAGCCAGAATATTAGCAATCTTATGAGAACATTTTAATTTATTTTTGAAGAACCAGAAAATCATTGTTCTAGTAGTAGATGGAAAGAAAGCACTAATGTCAGTTGTTATAATTTCCTCACCGGTTAAATGTGCTTTTGCATTATCAATATATGATCGATTTTTCACACCAGAATAAAGATAGTCAGGAAGTTTTACTCTTGCCAATAGTGAAGCGAGACGATTATGAATAAGATAAAGTTCATTAATTGGAGATTGAATTTCTCTTTTTTTCTTACCTTGTAAGAAACAGTTATAATTCTTAGTTTTGTTTTCAATCAATGAAAAAATTGTATCTTCATTAATTTGGAGAATATCAGATAATCTTTTGGTGTATTGAATATTATAGAGAGGACTTTTATCTATAGCATATGATTTATTGTGAGTGATGAGTTTTTTCTTTTTCATCTTTTTTAATAACCCAATCCATAATTTTTAATAGGTTTTTTGCAATAAATTTTCTTACCTTTTCAGAACGTAAACTTTCATTCTCTAGTTGTTCTGCAAATAGCATTAGATGAGAAACTGGGACATCGAAGTAATTAGCATATTTATTCAACATTTCTAATGTGATGGTATTTTTCCCAGTCTCAATTTCAGATATGTGAGAAATTGATACATTAAGTTGTTGAGCTAGCTCTGCTTGAGTAATTCCTTCAAATTGTCTGAGTGTTTTTAAAGCATAATTAAGCATAATTATTCCTTATTTAGAAAGTAGGGTAACCCAGAATATTATTTTGATTCGTCATTGAAAAAATCATCAAAAAGCCACCAACGAAGAATAAATCGAAAAAGTTTAACTGCCAAATTAAGCAGAAATTTACGTTGTTTTCTTCTTTTTTTGTTAGTGTTATTCTGGGTCTGGTTTGTATTGTGAATTTGATTATTGGCTAACATATTATGTTCCTCATTTTAATACTCGTTACAGCGGGATTACTGTAACTCCTCGAGGAGTATCAAAATAGCACACGCACCACTTGACCCTATTCTAACCGCAATGTGTGTCCTCAGCACATTGCGGAACGCCGTAGGCGACATAGCTCGATAAAACTTGCTTTTACTCGAGCTACAGTACCTATAAGCAGGTTGGAGTTTCCTCCGAGTTATTACTAACTCAAATTAATTCGAGGTTTATTGCTATAATTTCACAACGAGTGAAATTATAGATAGAAATATAAGTTAGGGTCAAGTTTATTTTTCACACTTAGCGAAATTCACTTTGCTTTATTCAAAGTTACTGTATCCCCAAATCTCGCTTTCAGCTCACGAGCAATACTGACTGCGTTGGTTTGGGTCGTTTGGTTTAAGCGAACAGTAATAACAAAACCGCCTAGTGCATAACGGCTACTATTTTGGCTTTACCGACCAAGTAGCTATCCGCTTTAAAGTGCCGGACAGTATTCACGAGGAGGTACAAATTGAACAGCTTACAACCTTGTCTATTCGTCCGACCGCTGTTTATCGGTCAGATCAAGACGATCTCTATTTTGAGACAAAAGACGGTATATACCAATGGAATGCTGGCGATACTTGGAAGCGGTTCAAATGGGTAAGCGAAATTGATTTCAGTGTGATTGAAGGAATGCGAACGAAAGAGCGCCAAGCTCAATTATTCAAACAGGGTGCAACCAAAACACTCAACAGCCGACACTTAACCAGTCACGCTATTGATATTGTGCCTTACCCGCTCAACTGGAACGACTTAGCCGCTTTCGGCAAATTAGCTAAAGCAATGTTTGCTGCAGCGAAAGAGTTAAAAGTAGCTATTCGTTGGGGTGGTGATTGGAATCGCAATGGGAGATCGGACGATGAAACATTCTACGATGGCCCACATTTTGAATTATTAAGAGCGGTTTATCCGTAATCATAACATTCCTAGATTTGTTACTTATAGGCAATTATTTCGTTACATTTATCTCCTTGTTGTGTTACCATTAAATGAAAATAATGTGACCTATAGGAGGGAATATGAACGATATTTTATGCAAATTGTTGGAAATAGTGAAAAACAATCCGACACAAACAGCCGAAGCGATTGCTGAAACGCTATCAATTACTCGTCAAAGTGCCTCAAGAAAATTGAAAGGTTGGGTAGAGGAGAACTTGCTTACTGTATCGGGGCGTGGGCGTTCTACTCGTTATGAATTAGTTGAACAAGTAGATAGATTCACATTTAGTTTGGCAGATGAGCTTGATGAATTTCTGGTTTACACACAGACCTTAGATCCAAAACTTAAGGATATGAACAAAAACATTCTTGAAATATTTCAATATGGTTTTACCGAAATGTTCAACAATGCGATAGATCATTCTAGCGGAACGGAAATTGTGGTTGAGATTAGACAAACACCTATTTCAACTTCTGTTAGTATTACCGATAATGGATTGGGTATCTTTGAGAAAATTCAAAAGGCCTTTGACCTTGTTGATATTCGGCAATCTATTTTTGAGTTATCAAAAGGGAAACTCACAACAGACAAAGCCAATCATAGCGGAGAGGGCATTTTCTTTGCCTCCAAAATTTTTGACTTTTTCTGCATCAACTCAAAAGGTTGGGCGTTTGTGCATAATGCTGGTGTAATTGATATTATGTATGAACACGATGTTGAATATGTTGAGGGAACAAAAGTGATGTTTGAGCTATCTCACGCATCAACAAAACGAACCAAAGATGTATTCGATCAGTTCGCAATGCCTGATGAATATGCTTTTGCGACAACAGTTGTGCCGGTCAATTTAGCTAAACACGAAGGCGAGTTCCTGATGTCTCGCTCGCAGGCAAAACGACTGGTTGCTCGTTTTGAGCATTTCCAAAAAGTGATTTTGGATTTCCAAGATGTTAGCAGTATCGGGCAAGGTTTTGCTGATCAGATTTTCCGAGTATATCAAAATGAGCACCCAAATGTGCAACTGTTTGTCATTAATGCAACAGATGATATAAAGGATATGATCCAACGAACGGGATATCAAATTCAGTAAAACGCAATAAAAAATAGACCGCTTGTGAAACATCAAGCGGCTTTTGGCGTGTCTAACATTTACAGATATAACCGCATACGCTTAGAGCTTGTGCGGTTTTTTTATGGAGAAACTATGTCTTCTCTCAAACTCACCCAATTTGGCGGCATTGCCCCACGGCAACGTCCCAATAATCTTCATCAAGCAATGGTACAAGTGGCGGAAGATGTGGACTTATCTCGTGGCACATTGCGACCGTGGCGAACCGATAAAAAGGTAAGTAATAAAACAGGAAATTCAATCTTTGTGGATAAATGTTGCTATCTTGCAAGTGATAACTGCAAGGCGAGTTTTTCGCGCATTGATACTGACTGTTGCTATCTGATTGCTAGCGGTGTGAAAGATTACCCGGTTATCCAAAAGAAATCGCAAGCGTGTAATGATAACTGGAAACGGCTAGGATTTCCGATTGAGCTTAATGCACCAAACGCCCAATTCTTAGGCGAATTAAGCCAAGATTTCAATCAAGAATTACGGCAATACATTTACACGCTGGTAGATGAATTTGGTTTTGAATCTGCCCCAAGTTTGCCGAGTGAGCCGATTTACGCTCATAACGACCAATCTGTCGTTATCAGTGGCTTACCCACTGCCTTCCCGACCTATTCAATCGGGAAGGTGCGTATCTATTGTGCGGTAACTCAATTAGATTATGGCGATCCAAAATCAGAATATGATGCACATTTTTTGCTTGTCGATGAATTAGATTTTGGCACAGCAAACTACATTCACCAATCCTTTTTTGCATTTCTAATATAGTACAAGCGGTTAAATTTTTGCAAAATTTTGCGAATCTGCTATACTGCTCCCTGAGTTGGTTAGGCAATCGCTGGTTTATTGAAGCCTCTAAATTCGTGAAAACGAGAGCTGGGGGACAAGTAAACGAGAGGAAAGTCCGAGCTACACAGGGCAGAGTGCCGGATAACGTCCGGGGGGCGTGAGCCTACGACCAGTGCAACAGAGAGCAGACCGCCTGTTTCGGCAGGTAAGGGTGAAAGGGTGTGGTAAGAGCGCACCGTGTGGGTGGTAACATTCCACAGCAGGGTAAACTCCACTCGTAGCAAGACCAAATAGGAACTCAATCGGTGGCCCGCCGAGAGTTCGGGTAGGTTGCTTGAGCGTATGTGTAAATATACGCCTAGAGGAATGATTGTCCACGACAGAACTCGGCTTATCGACCAACTCACTGAATTTCTGAAAGCGAACAGGGGCAACTTGTTCGCTTTTTTTATTTTTTGTAGTGAATGAATATGAAATTATTAAAATCTTTTATTATTGCGTTATCGATGCTATATGCTAGTAATGTCTTTTCTCACCCACATTCCTTTGTCGATTTAAAAAACAAGGTTATTGTGGACGGCACAATGTTAAAGTCATTTCAAATGGAATGGATGCTTGATGAAATCGCCTCTTCTGAATTGATTTATGAGATGAATAATAGTGCCGATAAAGAGAAAACCCGCAAAGATATTACCGCAGAAATGGTGCAATCTGCTCTGCAAAATCATTATTTTAGTGTGTTGTATGATAGTAAAAACCGGCCGATAAAATTTACCACACAACCCACAGAAACACGCTTTGAAATCAAAAATAATCGTGTGGTGTTTTATATCACTTTCCATTTAAGTCAGCCTTATGATTTAAAACAAAATAAGGTGAGATTATCGACTTATGAACCAAGTTACTATATTGCGATGGAATACAATCGTGCTAATGAGATTAGTATCAGCAATAGCAGCTGTAAAGCGGAATTAATACAGCCACAAGTGGATAATAAATTGCGTTTATATGCTTCCAGTCTAGATAAAACACAATCGCCCGATATGCCTGAAAATGAAGATTATTCATTAGGGGCACAATTTGCACAAAAAGTGGAGATGGTATGCGATTGAGCTTAAAACAATGGGGAATGCTAGCAGTCGGATTTATCGCATTTTTTGCAATTTATCAACTTTATCCGATTTTGCTCTTTAAAGTGATGGAGTGGCAGAAAGTGTTTAATACAGAGCTTTCTGGTTCATTAAACGCATTGAGCGATAATCAAAATAAAGCAGGGCTGACCTTAGTTTTTATCAGCTTTTTATATGGCGTATTCCACGCTGTAGGCCCTGGGCACGGTAAGTTTATTTTAACCAGCTATCTTTCGCTTGAAAAAACAAAACTTAATCAAGCAATGAAAATTACCTTCGCCTCAGCCTTAGTACAAGGTTTGGTGGCGGTTTCGCTCGTTACTGTGATTGTGGTGATTTTTACCCTTTCTCGCCAATATTTTAATTTAACCTTGAAATGGGTAGAGCGTGGTAGTTTCGTTATTATGATTTTACTTGGGCTGTATTGGTGCTACCAGGTCTTTAAAGTGATAAAGAAAGNTTTAACCTTGAAATGGGTAGAGCGTGGTAGTTTCGTTATTATGATTTTACTTGGGCTGTATTGGTGCTACCAGGTCTTTAAAGTGATAAAGAAAGTTAGCAAGCCAAAAATTAAATCAATTCGATTTTCACAGCCGTCCGTTTTGCAAAAAATTCCACAAAAACGACCGCTTGTGCAGCATAATCACCACGTTCACGATGAACATTGTGACTGCGGACATAAACATTTACCCACATCAAATGAAATGCAGAAAGCGAAAGATTGGAAAACACAGCTAATGCTGATTTTAAGCATTGGGGCAAGACCTTGTTCAGGGGCGATTTTAGTCTTATTTCTTTCTTATACCTTAGGACTCTATTTTTGGGGGGTAATTTCTGCCTTAGTAATGGCAATCGGTACAGGTTTTACTCTAAGCCTATTTGCTTATTTAGTGATTATGGCACGGAATAAAGCGGTTAAAGTGAGTAGTTGGTATTTCTCCGCACAAATGAATAGAAATGTGGTTCGATTAATCAAATTTGGCTTAGGGATAGCCCTGATTTTATTTGGCGTTACACTATTCCACAGTAGCTTTATTGATACCAGCACAGGTATTTTATTTAGACGTTAATTTGATATAGATTAAAAATTGTTATAGAAAGAACCAAAAAAACTGTTCAAGAGGAGAAAATCAGTTAAACTAACTCGTTTTATTTTATAAAGAGGTCTTTATGGATTCTATTATTGTATTCTTCGAAGGTATCCTAACCTGGATTGTCAATACTATTGATGCTCCTCTTTGGGATATTACTATTATTTTATTATTAGGTACAGGACTATTTTTTACCATTACTACCGGCTTTGTACAGCTCCGCCTTTTCCCACAAAGTTTACGTGAAATGTGGAGCGGACGTTCTACATCAGGGCAGTCTCTTACCCCATTCCAAGCCTTTACAACAGGGTTAGCCAGCCGTGTTGGGGTCGGTAACATTGGTGGGGTTGCAACAGCGATTGCACTTGGTGGACCGGGTGCTGTTTTTTGGATGTGGGTAACGGCATTAATGGGTATGAGTTCTGCGTTTGCGGAATCTTCCTTAGCGCAATTATATAAAACAAAAGATCCGAACGGTATG
Organism: Mannheimia sp. E30BD; assembly: GCF_041807785.1. NCBI lineage: Bacteria > Pseudomonadati > Pseudomonadota > Gammaproteobacteria > Pasteurellales > Pasteurellaceae > Mannheimia > Mannheimia sp. E30BD. The sequence goes on along the minus strand of NZ_JBGTYX010000005.1, from coordinate 131,909 downwards.
TTTCGCGGTGGTCCTGCTTATTATATCACTCGTGGCTTAAAACTCCCTTCATTAGCCATTGCGTTTGCGATAACTTTAATCTTTACTTTTGGATTTGCATTCAATGCTGTGCAATCAAATTCTATTGTAGAAGCAACTAAAAATGCGTGGGATTGGAATCCGGTTTATGTTGGTATTACTTTAGTAATTATTACCGGTCTTATTATCTCTGGTGGGGTAAAACGTATTGGCGTGGTTTCATCTCAAGTTGTGCCTACGATGGCATTATTCTATCTCATTATTGCCGTAATTATTTTAGGTATGAATATTGAGCGTGTGCCATATATTATCGGTTTGATTATTGAGAGTGCTTTTGACTTCTCAGCAGCTGCTGGCGGTATGTTTGGTGCATTAGTGTCAAAAACGATGTTAATGGGGATTAAACGTGGTTTATTCTCAAACGAAGCGGGTATGGGTTCTGCACCAAACTCGGCTGCAACCTCAGATGCTAAACACCCGGCAAGTCAAGGATTAATCCAAATGTTAGGTGTATTTGTAGATACACTGGTGGTTTGTACTTGCACAGCAATTATTATTTTAATGTCAGATAATTATGGTGGTGAAAACTTAAGAGGTATTTCACTAACTCAAACAGCATTGCAATTCCACTTAGGCGAGTTTGGCTTACATTTCTTAGCTTTTGTTATTTTACTGTTTTGCTTTACCTCTATTATCGGTAACTATGCGTATGCAGAAACTAACATTCGCTATATCAAAAATAAAGCGTGGTTTGTATGGAGTTTCCGTGCCGTGGTATTGTTCTTTGTTTACTTTGGCGCAGTGCGTGATGGCGGTATTGTATGGGCATTTGCGGATACGGTAATGGCATCAATGGCGGTTATTAACCTTGTGGCAATTTTAATTCTTGCTCCAATTGTTTGGATTATTATGAAAGACTATATCCGCCAACTTAAGCAAGGCAAAGAACCCGTATTTAGAATTGAAGAACACCAAGATTTAATTCACAAAGGTGTTGATCCTTTAATTTGGAAATCGAAAGAGTAATTTAAATATAAAAAAACAAGCGGTCTAATTTGCAAAAAAATTTACAAATTAGACCGCTTGAATATTTAGCTTAGCCTAAAATTTTGCGTAGGGCTGAGCCAATTTCAGCAAGGCTTCTTACGGTGGTTACGCCAGCATCTTCAAGAGCTTTGAATTTCTCATCTGCTGTGCCTTTACCACCGCTGATAATTGCGCCAGCATGCCCCATTCGTTTACCTTTTGGAGCGGTTACACCTGCAATGTAGCTTACAACAGGCTTGGTTACATTCTCTTTGATAAAGGCTGCTGCTTCTTCTTCTGCTGAACCCCCGATTTCACCAATCATCACGATGGCTTCGGTTTCAGGATCTTCTTGGAATAGTTTTAGAATATCGATGAAGTTTGAGCCCGGAATTGGGTCGCCGCCAATACCTACACAAGTTGATTGCCCAAAGCCTTCATCAGTAGTTTGTTTAACCGCTTCATAAGTTAATGTGCCAGAACGAGAAACAATACCAATGTTGCCTTTTTTGTGAATATTACCCGGCATAATACCAATTTTACATTCTTCAGGGGTAATCACACCTGGGCAGTTCGGGCCGATCATTCTCACGCCTGTTTGGTTTAAACGTTGTTTAACTTGAAGCATATCCAGCGTTGGAATGCCTTCGGTAATACAAACAACTAATTGAATGCCTGCATCAATGGCTTCTAAAATGGCATCCTTACAACCCGGGGCGGGAACATAGATCACGGTTGCCGTTGCACCCGTTGCTTCCACAGCTTCACGAACTGTGTTAAATACAGGTAAACCTAAATGGGTTTTTCCACCTTTATTTGGCGAAACACCGCCCACTAATTGCGTGCCGTAGGCGAGAGCTTGTTCGCTGTGGAATGTACCTTGTCCGCCAGTAAAACCTTGGCAAATTACTTTTGTGTTTTTATCAATTAAAATCGACATTTTTCCTCCTAATTTGCAGATTTTACCGCTAATTCAGCCGCTTCTTTTAGTGATGAAGCCGCTAAAATACTCAGCCCACTATTGGCTAAAATTTCGCGACCTTGTGCCGCATTTGTGCCTTCTAAACGCACGATAACAGGCACGTTTACTCCTACTTCGTTTACCGCTGCAATAACACCATCAGCAATTAAATCACAACGTACGATCCCCCCAAAAATATTGACTAGCACCGCTTTTACATTTGGGTCTGATAAAATCAATTTGAATGCAGCTGCTACACGCTCTTTGGTTGCACCGCCACCCACGTCTAGGAAGTTAGCAGGTTTACCGCCGTAGAGTTTTACAATATCCATTGTCCCCATTGCAAGCCCTGCTCCGTTTACCATACAGCCAATGTTACCGTCTAACGCAACGTAGTTTAGGCTCCATTTTTCTGCTTCCGCTTCACGTTCGTCATCTTGTGAGAGATCTTGTAATTCTTTAAGATCTGGCTGACGGTAGAGAGCATTACTATCAATAGACATTTTCGCATCTAAGCAGAGCAGTTTACCTTCTTTGGTAACAACAAGGGGATTGACTTCCAATAAGGCTAAATCTTTTTCTACAAATAACTTCGCCAGTTTTACAAAAATATCTGCAAACTGTTTAACTTCATCGCCTTTTAAACCTAATTTGAAGGCAAGTTCACGACCTTGATAGCCTTGACCGCCCGTAAGGGGATCAATGGTTGCTTTATGGATTAGCTCAGGTGTTTTTTCAGCGACTTCTTCAATGTTCATACCACCTGCACTTGAAGCCATAAACACCACCTTTTGTGCAGAGCGATCTAACACCGCACCTAAGTATAATTCACGGTCGATATTGCAGGTTTCTTCCACATAAATAGTATTGACTGGCTGCCCGTTAGCATCTGTTTGGAAGGTTACTAAGCGTTTACCTAACCATTGTTCAGCGAAAGATTTCGCTTCATCAGCATTGCTAACTAATTTCACACCGCCAGCTTTGCCTCGACCACCAGCGTGAACTTGGCATTTCACCGCCCATTTTTCGCCTTTGAGCTGTGAGATTGCCTCTGCGGTTTCATTGGCAGAAAAGCAAGCAATACCTTCGCTCACAGGTAGCCCATATTGTTTGAATATTTGTTTGGCTTGATATTCGTGTAGATTCATAGAGTTTCCTCGTTATGGTTATGTTACTTTTCTTTGCTTGTGCAAGACAACGTTTACGTTGAATGTTGCCAAAGGCAACAGCCCGAAGGGCGAGCATAGCGAGTAAAAGTAACCAAAAGAAAGCACACCCTACTTCGTTGCTGTTCCTCACTTTATTAAAATTTTCTTAACGAAAAATAACCCTGATGTTCGCTTCGCTCTCGCTCGGGATTATTTTTCTAAAAATTTTAAGTCGTTCGGGCAACTCAGAAGGGAACCCGATACAGGAACATTAACAAATAGATATACAAGTTTTTATTATAAATAGACCGCTTGTGGTTAAATACAAGCGGTCAAATTTTAGATTAAATTTCCAAAAGCAGACGAGTTGGATCTTCTAATAACTCTTTTACAGCCACTAAGAAACCAACAGACTCTTTGCCGTCAATTAAGCGGTGGTCGTAGCTTAAGGCTAAGTACATCATTGGGCGGATCACCACTTGACCGTCAATCGCAACAGGGCGATCTTTAATAGCGTGCATACCCAAAATTGCACTTTGTGGTGGGTTGATAATTGGGGTGGACATTAATGACCCAAACACACCGCCGTTAGTGATAGTGAAGTTACCGCCTGTTAAGTGTTCAACGGTTAATTTGCCATCACGACCTTTCTCAGCAAGCTCTTTGATCTTCTTCTCAATCTCCGCCATACTCATTTTATCGCAATCACGTAACACTGGCGTTACTAAGCCACGAGGAGTTGAAACGGCAATGCTGACATCAAAGTAGTTGTGGTAAACCACATCATCGCCATCAATAGAGGCATTGATTTCAGGGTAGCGTTTAAGTGCTTCAACTACTGCTTTAATGTAGAACGACATAAAGCCTAAGCGTACGCCGTGTTGTTTTTCAAACTTCTCTCCATAAGTTTTACGCAAATTCATAATCGGCTGCATATCTAACTCGTTGAATGTGGTTAGCATTGCGGTGGTATTTTTCGCTTCAAGTAAACGCTCTGCAATACGTTTGCGAAGTCGTGTCATCGGTACACGTTTTTCACTGCGGCTGTTGAATGCAACGGTGCTTACCGTGTTTTGATTTGTTGCAGCATCTTTTACTTGATTTTGTTGAACGCGTTTTGCGATCTCTTTTTCGATATCTTCACGGGTAATTCTGCCGCCCACGCCACTGCCTTGAATATCTGCTGCTTGTAAATCGTGTTCAGCTAATAAACGGCGGATTGCAGGGCCTTGATCGTCTGCATTTGCGTGGCTGTTTTCAATCGCTGCATGTTTGCGATCTGATGGGGTGGATTCTGTTTTTTGTTCGATTGTCGCAGAGCTAATATCGCCCGCTTGTGCCGTATCCAATTTTCCTAAAACTTGTTTTGAAACTACTGTTGCACCTTCAGCTTGTGTAATTTCAATAAGCACGCCATCGCTTGCAGCAGGCACTTCTAAAACCACTTTGTCGGTTTCAATTTCGACGAGGATTTCATCACGTTTTACGCTGTCGCCCACTTTTTTATGCCAAGTTGCAACGCTTGCATCAGCCACAGATTCAGGAAGGTCTGGAGTTAAAATTTCAATTGCCATTTTATTATCCTTTTCTTTTACTAAGGGCGTATGTATTACACCTTATAATCAAATTTGTAAATTTTTGTTGAAAATAAACCGCTTGTAGGGCGTATTCACTACGCCCAATCTTTTTAAGCAATAGTTAAAGCATCTTCAACAAGTTGTTTTTGTTGTTTTGCATGTAGTGATGGATAGCCTACCGCTGGAGAAGCAGAAGCGGCTCTACCTGCATAAGTTAATTTTGCCCCCTCTGGAATAGAAGCTTCAAAATTATGCTTACTGCAATACCACGCTCCTTGATTTAATGGCTCTTCTTGACACCATACAAAGTCAGTAACGTGAGCATAAGGCTCAAGAATTTGTTTCATCTCCTCAAGAGGGAATGGGTAGAGTTGTTCAATACGAATAATCGCAATGTCTGTTTGGTTATTCTCACGACGTTTTTCAAGTAAATCGTAGTAAACTTTACCCGAACACATCACCACACGTTTTACTTGTTTCGGATCGATATTGTCAATCTCGCCAATCACATTTTGGAATGAGCCGTTAATTAACTCATCTAATGTTGATACTGCAAGCGGATGGCGTAGTAGCGATTTTGGCGTAATGGCAACCAATGGACGGCGCATTTTGCGAATTGCTTGGCGGCGTAACATATGGTAAACCTGTGCTGGTGTTGATGGTACACAAACCTGAATGTTTTGCTGTGCACAAAGTTGTAAATAACGTTCAACACGAGCAGAGGAGTGCTCAGGGCCTTGACCTTCATAACCGTGTGGAAGAAGCATCACTAAACCACACATTCTGCCCCATTTTTGTTCGCCAGAGCTGATGAATTGGTCGATTACAATTTGAGCTCCGTTAGCGAAATCGCCAAATTGAGCTTCCCAAATAGTCAAGGTTTTCGGATCGGTTGTCGCAAAGCCATATTCAAAAGCGAGAACTGCTTCTTCCGAAAGCACGGAATCCCAAACTTGGAAACGACCTTGATTTGCGTGTAATTGTGTTAATGGCACATAGCCTGTACCATCATTTTGGTTATGAATGACTGCGTGGCGGTGGAAGAACGTTCCACGTCCTGCATCTTCACCCGATAAGCGAACGTGTGTACCCTCATCAAGTAAAGTAGCGTACGCCATAGTTTCGGCCATACCCCAGTCGAATAATTTTTTGCCTTCGTACATCTCTTTACGATCAGTGTAGATCTTCTCAACACGAGAGTGTGCTTTTAATGAATCTGGATATTCACAAACCCGTTTCGCAATCGTTAAGAAACGATCTTCCGGGAATTTGCTTTCATAAGGTGCTGTCCAATCGTAGTTAAGATATTGTAACCAATCAACCGCAGCCATATCTAACTCACGCCATTCCGGTACAACACGTTCACCATTGTCTAAGGCATCACGGTAAAGGTTTAGCATTTCGATTTCTTGCTCATTGGTTAATACACCTTCTTCAATTAAGCGGTCAGCATACACTTTACGTGGAGTAGGGTGCTTTTTGATAATGCTATACATCATCGGCTGAGTTGCTAATGGTTCATCAGCCTCGTTATGACCGTGGCGGCGGTAAGAGATTAAATCAATGAAAATATCACGTTTAAATTTAGTGCGATATTCCACTGCCATTCGTGCCGCAAATGCAACTGCTTCCGGGTCATCACCATTAACGTGAATGATCGGTGCCTGGATCATTTTGGCAATATCGGTACAGAATTCAGTTGAACGGGTATCACTTGGGTTAGAAGTTGTAAAACCGATTTGGTTATTGATCACAATACGAATTGTACCGCCTACTTTATAACCACGAGCATTTGCCATATTTAAGGTTTCTTGTACGACACCTTGCCCTGCCACTGCAGAGTCGCCGTGAACTGTTACGGCAAGCACTTTTTCGTGTTCGGTATCACGCATACGCTCTTGTCTTGCACGCACAGAGCCAATAACAACAGGGCTCACAATTTCTAAGTGAGATGGGTTGAATGCAAGAGTTAAATGGACATTTTTGTCATCTACTGCAAAGTTAGAAGAGAAACCTTGATGGTATTTTACATCGCCCGTACGGCTTTCATCAGCGTGTTTACCTGCAAATTCATCAAATAGTTCCGCTGGGCGTTTACCTAATACGTTAACTAACATATTTAAACGACCACGATGAGCCATACCGACTACTACATCAGTCATACCCTGACGAGAAGAGTGGCGAATAATTTCTTTCATCATCGGAATGAACGCATCACTACCTTCTAAAGAGAAGCGTTTTGCTCCCGGAAATTTTGCTCCCAAATAACGTTCTAAGCCATCAGCAGCGGTTAATTCGGTTAATAAATTCAGTTTTTCTTCTTTAGTGAAAAGCGGTTTATTTAATGCACTTTCCATTTTAGCCTGTAGCCAGTTACGTTGTTCAATATCTTGAACGTGCATAAATTCTAAGCCGATAGGTCCTAAATAGGTTTCTTTTAAGGCTTCATTTAGCTCACTGAGCTTCATACTTTCTTTATCGTAAACGTAACGACCAACGGCAAAGGTTTCGTTTAGATCTTCATCGGTAAAGCCGTGATATTTATAATCCAGTTCAGGGACGCTGGAGGTTTTCCAACGATAATAGTTGATAGGGTCAAGTTTTGCTTCCAAATAACCTCTAAAGCGGTGAGCGTTAATCCATTGCAATAGGCGAACTTGCTTCGCTCCTGCTTCAGGATCAATAACGGTTATAGATTGTGGCTGTTGTTCACGGGCTAATTTGCGGAAATAATCACGCACTTTAGAGTGGGGTTGTTCAATATGGGAGGTTTTAGGGAATGAATCAAAAGTGCTTTTCCAGCTTTCATCAACATTTGCCGGATTTTCTAAATACTGTTCATAAATTTCTTCAACATAAGATTGGTTGGAGCCACCGAAAGGTGATGACGCAATCCAATCATCAAAATTTTTATATTGCATAAAGACCTGACCTATTTATGGTGTTAAATCATAAATCCATTATACTTCAAATAAAGTAAATAAAATGTGATGTGAGTCTGATTTTTAAATAATTGTTTGCCTACAAGCGGTTATTTTTAGCAAATTTTAAACAAATCCAATGAGACTTTAATGTTTACACTCACATTCTCCTAAGCAAACATCGCCGTGTAGATTGTGATGATGGTTATGACGATGTGAATAAAACGCCACATTACGGGCAAATTGATCGCCAAAGAAGTGGATAAAACTAGGGTCATTACTCACGACTTCCGGCGTGCCTGCACAGCAGATGTGTTTATTCACACACAAAACCTCATCAGTATTTGCCATTACAATATTTAAATCGTGAGAAACCATTAAAATAGCGCAATTTAACCAAGAACGGACTTGATTTAATAGTTGATAGAGCTCAGTTTGCCCTGTAATATCTACTCCCTGCATAGGCTCATCTAATACTAATAGTTGTGGTTTATTTAAAATTGCACGAGCAAGTAAAACACGTTGGAGTTCGCCTCCTGAGAGTTTTTGCATACTATTTTCAACTAGATGATGGATAGAAAATAGCGATAATGCTTCCTCAATCATTTTGTTATCAATGTTAGGTTTTAACGCAAGGAAGTTTGATACTGTCATTGGAATTGATGGTTCTATATGCATTTTTTGTGGTACATAGCCAATTTTTAACCCTTCTTGATGAACGACTTTCCCCTTAGTTGGCTTAATGAGTTTTAATAGAACCTTAAGCAAGGTTGATTTGCCGCCCCCATTTGGACCAACAATAGTGGTAATAGAGTTTGGGTAAATGGATAAGTTGATCTCTTGCAACGCCTTTTGGTTATTAAAGATCACTTCAATATCTTTTAGTGAGACTAAAGGTTGAGATTGTTTTATCAACGTAAATTGCATTGTGTTTGGGGTTAGGTGATTAATTTTCATTACTACAAAAAATTTAAGGGTATTGAACTAAAATTAACGGATTTTTTATCTTCTGACAATAGAATAAATGAATTTTTTCTTGGTAAAATAGTCTATCAAGAGATTATGTAAATTTCAGTAAATATAAAAGAAAAATAGCGGGATATAATTTGCAGCACGTAATTTTAGCAAGAGATCGTAAACGGCATAAGAAAAAGTTAAAAATAGTTGTCTTCTTATTTGCTGTTGTTAGTTTTATGGCAGGTGCTGCTTTGGTGTTAAAAAAACAGCCTTCCATTAATAATATTTTACAAATTAATAATATAGTGTTCTTAGATAGCCAAGAAGATGAATATATGGAGGACACTTTTATTAATTATATTGCCGATCTTATTATCTGGTCTTCTTCTGTTGCCGAGAGCAATGAAGAGGTGGTTGACGATCAAACAGCAACTTCTTATGATGACGAAGTTGAAGAGCCTTTCATTGACTCAGTAAAAAATGATATTCAGCAAGAGCAATTGCCGTTAGAAGCTGAAAAAGCCTTAGATGATTTACTTGATGTAGCAGACCAAGCATTAAGAATTCAAAACCAATTTAGCTATATTGCTGCTCAAGGCGATAAATTAAAAGATGTATTGGAGCAATCAGGTTTAGAAAATAGTGATGCTCAAAACCTCATTGCTCAGCACCCTTCATTAGCTCATCTTAAAGCAGGGCAACAATTTTATTGGATATTAGATAATGACGGCGAATTAGAATATCTAAACTGGTTAGTTTCCGAAAAAGAAGAACGTGTTTATGAACGCCAAGCCAATGGTAAATTTACCTACCAAAAATTTGAGAAAAAAGGTGAATGGAAACTAGATGTTGTACGAGGGGCTATTCAAAATAGCTTTGCAGCGAGTTTAAAAGCAGTAGGATTATCTGATCGCCAAATCAATCAATTAGCAGTTGGATTACAATCTCAAATTGCAACAAATAAGCTGAAAAAAGGCGATAAATTTGCCATTTTAATTAAGCGTGAATATGTAAATGGAAAAGTAACAGATTTAGGCAATGTAGAGGGTATTCACGTTATTAGCGGTAAAAAAAGTTATTATGCAATTCAAGCAGATAATGGGCGATATTATAGTCGACATGGCGAAACTTTAAGTGGTGGCTTTGCTCGACACCCATTATTATATGCTGCGAGAGTTACATCTTCCTTCAACTCTAAACGTAAACACCCAATTACAGGTCGTATTAGTCCTCACAAAGGTGTGGATTACGGATTGCCAATTGGCACTCCAATCATTGCACCAAGTGATGGAGTAGTAGAACACGTTGCTTACCAGGCCCGTGGAGCAGGGCGTTATATTAAAATCAAACACGGGCATATTACTACAGTCTATATGCACTTAAGCAAAAGTTTGGTGAAGCCCGGACAAAGGGTAAGAAAAGGAGAGCGTATTGCATTATCCGGTAATACCGGTGGTTCAACAGGGCCTCATTTACACTACGAGTTTCACATTAATGACCGCCCGGTGAATCCGATGACGGTAAAATTGCCGGGTTCAAATTCCGGTATGAGTAACAAAGAACGCCAAGCATTCTTAAATAAAGCGAAGAATGTCGAAGCAAAATTAAAAATGTAAGGATTTATGCTAATGAAAAAAAATTTAATTACTTTAAGTTTAGTGAGTTTATCAACTTTTGCCTTTGCATCTGACGCAAAACTGAAAAGCCAGCTTGAAAAAATTGGAGCAACAGAGGTTAAAATTTCTGAATCGCCATTATCTGGTTTTAAAATGGCAACCTCGAATGAAGGTATTGTTTATATTAGTGAAGATGGACGATATATCATTCAAGGCAAAATTTTTGAGCTAAAAAACGGTAAAGTTGTTGATATTACCAATCAAGGGTTATTGGCTGAATTAAATTCTTACCAAAATGAAATGATTGTTTATCCTGCGAAAAATGAAAAGCACGTGGTAACCGTTTTTATGGATATTACCTGCCACTATTGCCATTTATTACATTCAAAAATGAAAGAATATAATGATTTAGGCATTACTATTCGCTATTTAGCTTTCCCTCGTGGCGGTATGAATACTCAAACTGCAAAACAGATGGAGGCGATTTGGACCGCTCAAGATAAAATTAAGGCATTAAATGATGCGGAAGACGGCAAGTTACCAACTCAATTAAAAACACCTGATATTGTCAAAAAACATTACCAACTCGGCGTTAAGTTTGGTGTAACGGGTACGCCGAATATGGTTACTTCAGATGGCGAACTCATTGGCGGCTATGTTGAGCCTAAAGAATTGGCAAAAATGTTAAGTGAATAACAGATAAACTAGGTTACAAGCGGTCTTTTCTACGCTCGCTCCAGCGAAGGCGTTGGCAAAGCCAAGGTTCAAACGTAAGCGTTTGTTGTAAAAAATTTGCAAAAAATGACCGCTTGTTATGGTAAAAGAAGATAGTTGTGGAAAAATTAATTAAAAAACGCCATTTATTAACAACAGAAACCCTATCCCCAAATCCTTTATTAAATCGAATCTACCAAAGTCGAGGCATAAAAACAGCAAAAGAGCTGGAGCATAACCTTCAACATTTACACAGACCACAGCAACTGGCGAATATTGAACAAGCCGTCGATCTATTGATTAACGCTTTTGAAAACCGAAGCCGTATTGTGATTGTCGGTGATTTTGATGCTGATGGAGCAACCAGCACAGCACTTGCCATCATTGCATTAAAACAGTTAGGGTTTGAGCAAGTTGATTATTTAATTCCCGATCGTTTTTCGCAAGGTTATGGCTTGAGTGTTGCAGTAGCGGAAATGGCATTAGCCAAAGGAGCAGATTTAGTTTTAACGGTCGATAATGGTATTTCTTCGCTTGAAGGTGTTGAACTACTGAAGCAACACAATATTCAGGTTCTGATTACCGATCATCATTTACCACCTGACACATTACCCAACGCTGATGCAATGGTAAACCCTAATTTGCCGTTTTGTGCCTTTCCTTCCAAATCATTGGCGGGAGTTGGTGTTATTTTTTATGTGATGATGGCTCTTCGGACTAAAATGCGTGAACAACAATACTTTCAAAACAAAGCAGAACCCAATTTTGCCGAGCTTTTGGATTTAGTCGCATTAGGTACAGTTGCTGATGTTGTGCCGCTTGATCAAAATAATCGAATTTTAGTTCATCAAGGATTGCAGCGAATACGTTCAGGGCATTGCCGTTTGGGGATAAAAGCTTTAGTAGAAGTAAGCAAAAGGGAGCTTTCAACATTACAAGCTGCTGATTTAGGTTTTGCTGTTGCACCAAGATTGAACGCAGCAGGCAGATTGGAGAATATGTCTTTGGGGGTTGAGTTACTTATTTGTGAAAATATGGAACTTGCCCGTCAATTGGCGTTTGAATTAGATTCTCTTAACCAAACCCGAAAAGAATTTGAGCAAGAGATGAAAACAGAAGCCTTAGCCATTTGTGCTAAATTGCCTCTGCTTGCTCAGTCAGAACAAGCTCACGGTATCGTGCTGTATCAAGCTGATTGGCATCAAGGGGTAATCGGTATCTTGGCTTCTCGAATTAAAGATCAATTTAATCGTCCGGTCATTGTGTTTGCACAAGAAAGTGACGAAAGTGAATATTTGAAAGGATCGGCTCGCTCTATTTCGGGCGTGCATATGCGAGATTTGCTTGAATATATTGATATGCAGCATCCTGAATTAATCGAAAGATTTGGTGGGCACGCAATGGCGGCAGGCTTAACTATTCATCAAACACAGTTAGATAGCTTTAAAAAAATTTTCGACCAAGCCATTAATGAAGTATTAGCACCTGAGCAATTACAAGGTATTATTTATACTGACGGCGAGCTTTCAGCAAATGAGTTTACAATTACCAGTGCGGAAATGCTCCGCTGTGCAGGCCCTTGGGGGCAACATTTTCCTGAACCGAGTTTTGAAGGAGAATTTAGCATTCTGCAACAAAAACTACTGGCAGGTAAGCATTTAAAGTTAATGCTACAATCAGAGAGCGGGCAATTATTAGATGCAATTTGGTTTAATGTTGATGTCAGAATGTTTCCGGATTTATCAGTTAAAAAAGCAAAAATGGTCTATAAATTAGATATCAATGAATTTCGAGATAACAAAACTTTACAATTGAAAGTCGAATATCTGAATTACATCTAACATTACTTTACATTAATTTAATAGAATTAGTTATGTTTGTATTGTAGAATTGCTCTGATTGCAACTTGAGATTGTAGAATAATTAATTAGATAGTTATTTATAAGGAAACTTAGAAAATGGAAAAAAAAGCACTTTTCCGTACATTTTTATTATCGAGTGTCGCACTAGCAGTTGCTGCGTGCGGTAACTTAAGCAAAGTGAGTGATGAAGGAACAACTGAAAATCCGGTATTCCCAAAAATTTCAGAGTCTGAATTCAACCACGATGGTTCACAATTTGGTTCTTGGCCAAACTGGGAAAATGTTCGCCAAATTGAAAAAGGTATGAACAAAGATCAATTATATAACCTAATTGGTCGTCCACATTTTGAAGAAGGTTTATACGGTGTTCGTGAGTGGGATTACGCATTCAACTACCGTGAAAACGGCGTACACAAAATTTGTCAATTCAAAATCTTATTTGACAAAAATATGAATGCACAGAGCTTCTTCTGGTATCCAAACGGTTGTAACGGTAACTCATCATTCACATTAACAGGTGATTTCTTATTCGATTTCGATAAAGATACTTTAACTGCTAAAGGTAAAGAAGTTGTTGATAACGTTGCTACACAATTAAAATCGTCTAAAGCTCAGCAAGTTAAAGTAGCCGGTTATACTGACCGTTTAGGTTCAGTTGAATATAATTTAGACTTATCACAACGCCGTGCGAACACAGTAAAAGCTCGTTTAATTCAACAAGGTGTAAATGCTCAAATTGAAGCATTAGGTTACGGTAAAGCGAACCAAGTTAAACCTTGTGAAGGCTATGCCCACGCGAGCCAAGCTGAGAAGGATTGTTTACGCCCTAACCGCCGTGTAGAAATTTCTGCAAATGGGGGTGTACTTAAACAAAATGAAAGTGGCAATATAGCAGGTCCTAACGGTCCGGCGCCGCTTTACCAAACACCGGCATATAATAGTGGTAAATAATTTCTAGTTTTAACTAACTTAGAGTAAAATATAAAGGCAGCCAATTTGGTTGCCTTTTCTTTTATCTATTACTTTGCAGGAGAATGCTATGAACTACCAAGCTGTCGCTTTTGACTTAGATGGAACATTACTTTCATCAAACGCTACGATTTTAGAATCCAGTAAACAGGCAATTCAGAAGATAAGAGAAAAAGGGATAAAGGTTTATTTTGTTACAGGAAGACACCACACAGCGGTTCGCCCTTATTATGCGGAGTTAGATTTAGATACGCCTGTTGTGTGTTGTAATGGTACTTATGTATATGATTTTAAAAATGAAAAAGCGATTATTGGTAATCCATTACCACCTGAAGTTGCATCTCAATTAGTCAATGAGGCACAGGCTCAAGGCATTCATACTGCTGTTTATTTTGAAGATGCAATGACTTACGAAACACTAAATATCCACTTTGAAAAATTCCAAAAATGGGTAGATTCTTGCCCTGAAAATGTTCGCCCGAACGTTTATCAAGTGGAGAAATTCCAACAAGAAATTGATAAAGGGGTAACTGTTTGGAAAGTGTTAATTAGCGATCCTGATTTAGTCAAAATGCAAAATTTTGTGAAAAATCTACCGCTTGATCAAGTAAGCCCTGAATGGTCTTGGGTTGATCGTGTTGATATTACCAGTGTTGGTAATAGCAAAGGAGCAAGACTGGCGGAATTATTAAAAACAGAAGGTATTGAATTAGAACAAGTTATCGCATTTGGTGATAATTTTAATGATATCTCTATGTTGGAAGCAGTTGGACTTGGTATTGCAATGGGTGGTTCGGAAGAGGAAGTGCAGCAAAAAGCGAAGAAAACAATTGGTTCAAATAACGAAGACAGCATCGCCAATGAATTAAAAGCACAATTTAATCTTTAACCTATGATTAAACCTAAATATTCCATCGCAAGGCGTATCGGACTCTATTTTTTAATTATGATCGTCTTTGCTTCTATCATTAGTGGCATTTCACTTGGGATTATGTGGAGTAATAAATCTGATGCCAGTTTGATTAATGTATCGGGTTCGTTGCGTATGCAAAGCTATCGCCTTTTGTCGGAAATGGATTCAAGGCAAGAAATTTTAGCCGAGCGTTTGTTGGAATATCATCGTACTTTACACTCAACCGAGCTGAGTTCTCTTAAGCAAAGCTGGTTGTTACCTGATAATGTAATACATAGCTACCAACAATTACTGAAAGATTGGTATGCGATGCAGTCTTATGTCAATCAAGGTGATAAAGCCAGTTACGCAACACACATTGAAGATTATGTGCGAAAAGTGGATAACTTTGTTTTTCGTTTGCAAGAATTTGCGGAGTTAAAACTAAAAATTGCCACAGGTGTAATTGCCGTTTCAATGTTATTGATTATTTTACTTGCGTACATTGGCGTGTGGTATACACGGAAAAAAATTATCAGCCCATTAAAGCAATTAGTTAAAGCCAGTTGGCAAATTCAAAATAAAGATTTCGATCATATAAAATTAGCGGTTGATGAACCGAATGAATTAGGTTTGCTTTCCTCTACTTTTACTGAAATGTCGAATGAATTATTAAAACTTTATACCTCATTGGAAGATAAAGTACAGGAAAAAACCCGCCGTTTATTAGCAGTTAATCGCTCTTTACTTGTGTTGTATCAATGCTCCCAATTATTAACCGCTAAACCGATTAATAAAGAGATGCTTAATCAAGTATTGAAAACAGTATTTGATAACGAACATTTGCTTGGTATTAAATTACATATTTATGGTGCAGAACATTGGAATATCTCTATAGATAATGCTCCGCAGGCAGACTGGATTTCGGCTGAAATTGCGATAGAAAATGAAAAACTAGGCATACTAAGCTGGAAACCATCGTTACTTTGCCCCGATGAAAGATTACTGCAAAACGTATCAGAAATGATCGGGCGAAGTATTTATGTTGTTCAAGTGCAAAAGCAGCAGCAGCAATTAGTGCTAATGGAAGAGCGGGCGATTATTGCTCGTGAGTTGCACGATTCTTTAGCTCAATCGCTAACCTTTTTCAAAATTCAAGTAAGTTTACTCAAACTGGCAAAAAGCGATGAGAAACGCAACGAAATTCTATCTGTTTTTGAAAAAGCATTGAATGATGCCTATAGCCAATTAAGAGAATTGCTGACAACCTTTAGATTAACCATTCAAGAGGCAAATCTACAGCAGGCATTAGAGAAGATTTTAGAGAGTTTACGCCCGAAAACATCGGCACAGCTTTGTTTAAGTTGTAAATTGCCTTCGCATATTTTTAATGCACAACAACAGGTGCATTTGTTACAAATTGTGCGAGAGGCGGTTATTAATGCCATCAAACATTCACAAGCAACCGAAATTAAGATGATTGCTGAAACGAATGATGATGGCGAACATTGCTTAATCATTCAAGATAACGGTATTGGTTTAACCAGCCATACCGAGCCGGAAGGGCATTATGGCTTAACCATTATGCAAGAGCGAGCGGCTGAGTTGAAGGCTGATTTCTCCATTGAGAATATCGAAAATGGCGGCGTAAGGGTTAAAATAGTTTTACCGAGTATGCTCAGCAAGCGGTAGTTTTTTGTTAATTATTTGCAAATGATTTATAAGGGATAAAAATGCAGATCCGAAAAGCAGTTGAAGCGGATTTTGAAACCATACTAGCGATATACAACCAAGCCATTCCAACCCATCAAATCACGGCTGATTTAGAGTTGGCAACCACAGAAAATCGCCGAAAATGGTTTGATTTCCATCTTCAAAGTACCCAATATCCGATTTGGGTGGTTGAAGATGAAACGGGTATTGCGGGCTGGTTTAGCTTTTCGCCATTTTATGAAAGATCCGCTTTTGTGCATACCTCTGAAATTAGTATTTATTTAGATGGTAATGCCAAAGGTAAAGGCTACGGCTCGAAGATTATTGAATTTATGCAAGCAGAAATGCTAAATCATAATATTCACACGTTAATGGCGTATGTATTTGAACTTAATACAGTTAGTCAAAATCTAATGAGAAAACACGGCTTCGAGCAATGGGGGCGTTTTCCGCATATTGCGAATATGGGAAAAGATGAACAAAATAATGATAAATGGCGAACACTACTGATGATGTCTTACCAAAAAGGGATCGAATAACAAGCGGTTACTTTTAAGCAATTTTTTACAAAAAGGAAGATATGGAAAAAACAAAAATCGTACTTGCAACCAGCAATGCAGGTAAAGTGAAAGAAATGGCGGACGTATTAGCTGAATTTGGATTTGAGGTTATCGCCCAAAGTGAATTTGGCATTGAATCGCCCGAAGAAACAGGCTTAACTTTTGTTGAGAATGCGTTAATTAAGGCTCGATTTGCCTCTAAAATAACAGGGCTACCAGCCATTGCTGATGATTCTGGTTTAGCCGTTGAAGCACTAAGTGGAGAACCAGGGTTATATTCCTCTCGTTATGCTGGAGATCAAGCAACAGATGCCGATAATCGCAACAAGTTGTTAGCTGCGATGGCAGATAAAGAAAATCGTCTTGCGAAATTTGTAAGTTGTATTGTATTTCTAAAACACGAAACAGACCCAACGCCATACATTGCATTAGGCGAATGTGCTGGCGAAATTTTAACCGAAGAAAGAGGGGGGA
This sequence comes from Mannheimia sp. E30BD, assembly GCF_041807785.1. Classification (NCBI taxonomy): domain Bacteria; kingdom Pseudomonadati; phylum Pseudomonadota; class Gammaproteobacteria; order Pasteurellales; family Pasteurellaceae; genus Mannheimia; species Mannheimia sp. E30BD. The sequence goes on along the minus strand of NZ_JBGTYX010000005.1, from coordinate 114,501 downwards.
ATGGCTTTGGCTATGATTCACTCTTTTTCTATCCATCTAAAAATCTGAGCTTTGCGGAATTAGAAACCAAAGAGAAAAAAGCAATTTCACACCGTGCTATTGCATTAGCACATTTAAAACAGCAATTAAGAGGAAACAAATAATGATTATTACCACAACCCCTATCGTTGAAGGAAAACAAATCGTTGAATATAAAGGCTTAGTATTTGGCGAAGTTGTCTCTGGTGCAAACTTTGTGCGTGATTTTTTAGCCGGTATCACAGATGTAATTGGCGGACGTGCAGGGGCTTATGAAAGCAAGTTGAACAGTTCTCGTAAGCAAGCATTAGCCGAATTAGAAAAAGAAGCGAAAAAAGTGGGAGCAAATGCCGTAGTGGGCGTTTCAATGGAATATCAATCGATGGGCGGTGATAAGGGAATGTTTATTGTGGTTGCAACAGGCACGGCGGTTGTTCTTCACTAACTATGTTTTCGCCTCAACAAGAATTAGCCCCTTATTTTTGGCAAGAAAAATCATTACTGGAAATGAATGAGGCAGAGTGGGAAGCACTTTGCGATGGTTGTGGTAAATGCTGTTATCGAAAATATATTCAAGGGAGAGGTAAGCGAGAGCGGCTTTACTACACCTCTGTTGCCTGCAATTTGTTAGATGTAAACACGGGGCATTGTACGAATTACTCTGAACGATTCAAAATTGAGAAAGATTGCACTAAGTTAACCAAAAAGAATTTGCCTGATTTTGGCTGGTTGCCAAAAACTTGTGCTTATCGCTTGCTATATGAAGGAAAGCCTTTATATGATTGGCACCCATTGATATCAAAAGATCCTGATTCGGTAAAAAAGGCAGATATCTTAATTACGAACGGTATTCACGAGAAAGATGTCATTGATTGGTTTGAATTTGTGATTGATGAGGTTTGATTAAAAAGGCGTTTATTAAAACGCCTTTTGTTTTTGCAATTATTCAGATTTTGCCATTTCAAACTCAATGAGCATCATCAAAATATGAATCACTTTAATGTGGATCTCTTGAATGCGATCGGCATAACGGAAATGCGGTACACGAATTTCTACATCGGCAAGCCCTGCCATTTCGCCGCCGTCTTTACCCGTCATTGCAATCACTTTCATTCCTTTCTCTTTCGCTACCTTAATTGCATTCAGCACATTTTTAGAGTTGCCTGAGGTGGATAAGCCGAATAACACATCGCCTTTTTGCCCAACGGCTTCTAAGTAGCGAGAGAACACAAACTCGTAACCAAAATCGTTACTGACACAGCTTAAATGACTTACATCAGAAATCGCAATTGCAGGGTAGCCCGGGCGATTTTCACGATAACGCCCTGTTAATTCCTCCGCAAAGTGCATTGCATCACAATGAGAACCCCCATTACCGCAAGAAATCACTTTTCCGCCTTGTTTAAAGCTATTTGAAATAAGCAATGCAGCTTCTTGAATGAGTTGAATATTATTTTCATCAGACATAAATTTGTCTAACACATCAGCCGCTTCTTGGAGTTCAGCTTTAATTTGCTCTAAATACATTGTTTGCTCCTTTTGCAAAAAATATCATTACTAAGACCGCTTGTTCAGCCAAAAGTGCAATAAGTTTAGAAGATAGAACTGATATTGTAAATCGGCTTGGATCAAACAATCCTGCTTTTTGTTGTAAACAAAAGTTTCCAAAAAGTAAAAATAGCGGTATGATCAGCAAAATTTTGCCATTGCGACTAAAGGAAAATGTATGACCGCACAGCTAGAATGCTTTGAGAAGATTATTGGAAAATCTGCAAAAATCCAAGAAGTGATTATTCAAGCAAAAAAATTTGCTAATCTGAATGCCCCTTTGCTAATTCAAGGTGAAACAGGTACAGGTAAAGATTTATTTGCAAAGGCTTGCCATAATTTTAGCTCTCGTAGAATGCAAAAATTTATTGCGGTAAATTGTGCAGGATTGCCGGAAGAAGAGGCTGAAACGGAAATGTTTGGGCATCGTGGTAATGGTAGTGAAGCGGTCGGTTTTTTTGAATATGCAAATGGCGGCACGGTTTTGCTGGACTCGATTTCAGAATTATCACTTGAAATGCAGGCAAAATTACTGCGTTTTTTAAATGATGGCTCTTTTCGCCGAGTAGGGGAAGATAAAGAAATTCAAGTTGATGTTAGGGTAATTTGCACCTCGCAAAAGCCATTATCTCAGCTTGTTGTAGAAGGCAAAGTGAGAGAAGATCTTTACCACCGATTAAACATACTAATCCTAGATTTGCCCCCATTGCGTGAGCGTAAAGAAGATATTCCCTTACTGGCAGATTATTTTATTGCTCAAGTGAGTGAACAGCTTGGCGTGAGTAAATTAGAATATGATGAATACTTCTTACAAGCCTTGCAAAATTATCGCTGGTCGGGCAATTTACGTGAACTCTATAATGTGATTTATCGGGCTTGCTCACTTTCCCCAAGTTATCGTTTGACGGTAAAAGATTTGAATTTACCTGATGAGATAGAGCATAGCAATCTTGAGTTGGAAAATGCTACGCTGGAAGAAATGATGAACCAATACGAAGCACAGCTACTGCGAAAATTTTATGCCGAATATCCAAGCACACGCAAATTAGCCCAAAGGCTTGGTCTTTCCCATACGGCGGTGGCGAACAAATTACGTCAATATGGCTTAACTAAAAATGAACATAAAGATGAATAAATTAGCGGTTGTTTTTTCAGCGTTTTTTGCAAATTTTTGGTTAAATTCGAGCGCTTGTGCTGCACCGAGCATTCCTAAACCGTTATTGGAAAATAGCTTGGTGTATTGTACTACCTCTTCGGGCTTTTCGTTTAATCCGCAAAAATCGGATGTAAGTTCCAATATGAATGTGGTAACAGAGCAAATCTACGATAAGCTATTTGAATTTAACCCAAAGAAAAATCGCCTTGAGCCAGCCTTAGCGGAAAGCTATTCCATTAGTGAAGATGGTTTAGTCATTACACTACGGTTAAGAAAAAATGTGGCATTCCACACCACAAGTTGGTTTACGCCAACCCGTAAATTAAATGCGGAAGATGTGGTTTTTTCGCTTAAGAGAATGATTGGCAAAGAAAGTGATTTACCCGAAGTTGAGATAGCAGCGGAACGTGCTTTGCACCATCAACGTCAGAATTATATTTATCAAAAGGCAACAAGCCAGATTTATTTCCCTTATTTTGAGAGTGTAGGGTTAGCCAGCAAAATTGCCAATGTTAGTTCGCCTTCCAGCCATATTGTGAAAATTGAATTAACTAAGCCAGACTCTTCGCTATTGGCTCATTTAGCCAGTCAATATGCAGTTATTCTTTCTAAAGAGTATGCCTTGCAACTTAATGCTGATAAAAACTTAATGCAGCTCGATCTTCTCCCTGTTGGGACAGGTGTTTACCAACTCGAAAGTTATGAAAACAACAACTATGTGAGATTAAAACCGAATACAGACTATTGGGGCAAGAAAGCTCATATTCAAAATATGATTGTGGATTTTTCTACAGAAGCAACGGGTAGAATGGCGAAGTTTTTGAATAACGAATGCAATATAGTTGCTTTTCCTAAACCGAGTCAACTCTCAGTTTTAACTGATGAACAACTTATTGAAAGGAAAGGGGCGAATTTAGTTTATTTAGCCTTTAATATGCAAAAAGCGATCGGGCAAAACTTAGCCTTACGCCAACAGGTTGCGAATAGTATTAATCGAAAACGCATAGCCGAAAAGCTATTTTATGGCACAGGCGAAGTGGCGGATAATGTGCTGCCTAGCGCATTATGGGCAGAAAAAAACAGTGAGAGTTACCCTTACACCTTTCCTAAACCAAGAGAACAAGCGGTCGAAAATGGTAAAAAATTTGCAAAAGAGAACCGCTTGATCTTATGGGTAATTGATGAAAAACGGGTTTATAACCCACACCCAATTAAAATGGCAGAGATGATCCGTTCAGATTTAGCCGCTCAAGATTTAGAGGTAGAAATTCGCCAAGTAAGCCGTGCCTATTTAGTACAGCAACTTGAAAGCAAAACCGCTGATTATGATCTCATTTTAGGTGGTTGGCTTGCTTCCGATCTTGATCCAAACAGTTTTCTCTCGGCTTTATTAAGTTGCAAAACGGCAGATACCGTTACTAATTTATCAAATTGGTGTAATGAAGATTTTGATTTTTGGCTAGAAACAGCTCGCTTAAGCGATGATACGGCATCAACTAATTTGCTGTATGCTTTTTCACAAAAATTACTGGAAGAACAGTTGCCGATTTTACCTTTGATCAATGCAAATCGGGTATTGGTAATTAAAAATGGCATTCAACAAGCAGAAATCTCGCCTTTCGGACAGGTGAAATTATCGGAGCTGCGTTTGAGTTCGGATAATAAAGAAAGGAATTAATATGCTGACAGCTTTTATCCGGAAAGTATTTTTAACCTTGATTACGCTGATTTTTTTATCCATTATCAGCTTTCTTATTTTATTAAGAGATCCGCTAAATCATCTTACTGATGTTAATTGGTTTGGGGCATATTTTAACTATCTGAAATCCTTATTGAATGGAGATTTCGGCATTAGTTTTAGCAATGGGCAGCCCTTAACCGAGCAGATTTTACAAGTATTCCCTGCAACCATTACACTTTGCTTATCGGCACTCATACTCTCGCTGATTGTGGGTGTACCGTTAGGATTTTTTGCCGCAACTCAGCAGAAAAATATGATTGGAAAGATATTAAATATTTTCGGCACACTCAGTTTAGCCGTACCTGTATTTTGGTTAGCATTGGTGCTGATGTATTATGCATCTCTCAATCAATGGGCGATTTCTACAATTGGGGAAATTCATCCGATTTACTCTAAACAGAGTATCACAGGTTTTCTGTTACTGGATATTTGGCTATCAAACAGCCCTTATAAATTAAAAATGCTACAAAGTGCGTTGCATCATTTAGTATTACCAACCTTAGTGTTAGCAATTCCTGCTACTCTTGAAATTATGCACGTTACTCAAGCGAGAGCTGCTTATGTAATGAAACAAAATTACATCAAAATTGCCAAAACACGAGGCTGGACTCCCTTTAGAATTTGGACAACTCACATTATTCGTAACACCTTGCCCTCGCTCGTGCCGATGATTGCCCGAACCTTTATCCTGATTTTTGCGTTCGGTATGTTAATTGAAAATATTTTTAGCTGGAGTGGCATTGGGCGTTGGTTAATTAATGCACTTGCTATTCAAGATTACAATGCGATTTCAGCCGGTGTGGTAGCGATTGGTGCATTTGTACTATTGGTAGATATGTTTACAGGCTTTATTCGGGTAGTGTTAGACCCTTCAGAGAAAAAGGATTGGTATGGCTCTTATTAAAGAACCTGAGCAGTTTAGGGAAACTGAACCGTTTAAAAAATTTTGGCGATATTTCCGACAAGATAAAATCGCTCTTGGCAGTTTTTATCTGTTTTTAGTGCTACTTACGCTTGTTTTTCTCGGCAGTTTACTCGCTCCGTATAATTATAATGAACAGTTTGTTGGCTTAGAGTTAATGCCTCCTTCTTGGGACGACAGAGGGCTAATTCGCTATTTTCTCGGAACAGATGATTTAGGGCGAGATATTCTTAGTCGAATTATGTACGGATTTTATTATACCGTTGGCTCAGCCTTGATTATTACGGTATTGATTGCTCTTATTGGCGGGGTTATCGGCATTTTCGCAGGGTTAAAAAAAGGGAAATCGGTTTGGTTTATCAGCCATTTGTTCGATACTTTCTTATTTATGCCGATTTTGCTGATTGCAATTATTATCGCCACGCTAATGGATGCCAGTTTAATGAATGCGATGTTAGCCATTTTCTTGGCAATGTTGCCGCATTTTATCCATAAAATTTATCAAGCCACTGAGCAACAACTGAAAAAAGAGTACATTGTTACCCTTAGGCTAGATGGAGCAACCCGTTGGTATTTAATCAAAGAAGTGATTATTCCTAATTTAACAGGCGTGGCAATTAAAGAACTTTCCCATATTTTTGTGATTGCTGTACTAGATATTAGTGCATTGAGTTTTATTATGCTTGGAGCTCAAAGCCCAACCCCAGAATGGGGAACAATGATTCGGGAATCAATGGAGCTTATCTATGTTGCTCCTTGGACGGTTATTCTGCCAGGGCTTGCGATTATTTTTACTATTTTTACTATCACTATGCTTGGTACTCGATTAAGCGATGTGTTTGAAAAATATCACAATGCGTAGCTACAACAAGCGGTCATTTTTTGAGAAAAATTTTACATATTAAGGAACACTATGGCATTACTGGATATTCGCCATTTAAGCATTGAAATCAACACGCCAAAAGGGCGAGTAAAAATGGTGGATAACATCAATTTAACTGTTGATGAAGGCGAAATTTGCGGATTAGTAGGGGAGTCTGGTTCAGGTAAAAGCCTGATTGCAAAAGTGATCTGCGGTATTGTTAAAGATGAATGGATTGTTACCGCTGATCGTTTTCGTTTTGATGATATAGAATTACTCAAACTAACCCCGAATGAACGCCGAAAATTAGTGGGCGATCATATCTCAATGGTATTCCAAGATCCACTAGCCAGCCTGGATCCTAGCCAACTTGTCGGCAAACAGCTGATGCAAGCGATCAATTTTAAAGGTAAATGGTGGCAATGGTTTGGTTGGAAAAAGAAAAAAGCGATTGAACTACTACACCGTGTCGGGGTTCGGGATCATCAAGATATTATGAACAGTTACCCAGTCGATATTACCGAAGGTGAAGCACAGAAAGTAATGATTGCGATGGCGGTGGCTAACCAACCTCGTTTATTAGTGGCTGATGAGCCAACGAATATTATGGAATCCACCACGCAACTACAAATTTATCGCCTGCTTTCTAGTATGAACCAAAATCTAGGCACATCAATTTTGCTGGTGAGCAATGATATGAAAAGCATTCAAAATTGGGTGGATTCTTATAATGTGCTTTACTGTGGGCAAACGGTGGAAATTGCGGATAAAGAGAGCATTTTGGAATCTTCTTATCACCCATACACCAGAGTGTTGCTCAACAGATCGCCCGATTTTTCTCAACCGCTGGCATTTAAAAGCAGTTTGAATACGCTACGAGGCTCTGTGCCGATGTTAAATGAAATGCCGATTGGCTGCCGTTTAGGGCCACGCTGTCCTTTTGCTCAGAAAAAGTGCATAAACAAACCGCCGTTAGTCAAAGTGAAACAGCACGAATTTGCTTGCCATTTTCCGATTAATTTCAAAGAGCAGAATTTGTTGAAAAATAAAGTCGAAAATACGCCTTTTGTGGTGGCAGAATTGAGCGAAAAAGAATAAAGAGAATTGCAAAAAATAGTGAAAAAACGACCGCTTGTTATTGGCTGATTATTGACTAAGAGTAACGGGCAACATCAGCGTATCTAATACAAAGCTTAGCGGCAAATCAATCACCGCCAGCACCGCCAAAATACCGCCTTGCTGCATTGCTTGGAAATCTCGGGTTACACCTGCATAAACGCTATAGTCTTGCTCAACCAAGCTGATCATCGTGCCACAGGCACTTAAGTTCAGTACCAAATAGAGTAGGGCGAGTATTTTAAAAGCGGTCAATTTCATCAAAAAATCTCCAAATAGGCGGTTATTTTACGCTATTTCACTAAAATTGCATTTAAAAAAATGTCGTTTTCAGGCAGAATGTAACGGAATTTTATACTGATAATTTTAAGAGGAACTATATGCAAACTTACAATATTGCGGTATTAGCAGGCGACGGAATCGGGCCTGAAGTAATGGCTCAAGCCATCAAAGTGCTTGACGCAACACAACAAAAATTCGGATTTAAATTAAACTTCAACGAATACAACATTGGTGGTGCAGCCATTGATGCACAGGGCAAAGCTCTTCCAGAAAACACCTTAAAAGGCTGTGAAGAAGCTGATGCGATTTTATTCGGATCAGTAGGTGGGCCAAAATGGACACATTTACCACCTGATGAACAACCTGAGCGTGGCTCTTTATTACCTCTGCGTAAACATTTCTCACTATTTTGCAACTTACGCCCCGCAGCACTGTATAAAGGCTTAGAAAAATTCTGCCCACTGCGTGCAGATATTGCGGCAAAAGGGTTCGATATGGTGGTTGTGCGTGAATTAACGGGCGGGATTTACTTTGGTCAGCCAAAAGGCAGAGATGGCGAAGGCTCGCAAACCAGAGCCTTTGATACTGAAGTTTATTACAAATATGAAATTGAACGTATTGCTCGTGTAGCGTTTGAATCCGCAATGAAACGCAAAAAACACGTTACTTCTGTGGATAAAGCGAATGTGTTACAAAGCTCAATTTTATGGCGTGAAACCGTCACGGAAATTGCAAAAGAGTACCCAGAAGTTACGCTTGAGCATATGTATATTGACAATGCGACAATGCAGCTTATCAAAGCCCCTGAGTCATTTGATATCTTATTATGCTCAAACATTTTCGGCGATATTATTTCAGACGAAGCAGCGATGATTACAGGCTCAATGGGTATGTTACCTTCGGCAAGCCTCAATGAAAAAGGTTTTGGTTTATATGAGCCGGCTGGTGGTTCAGCCCCTGATATCGCTGGCAAAAATATTGCTAACCCGATTGCTCAAATTCTATCAGCAGCGATGATGTTACGTTACAGTTTCAACTTAGGCGAAGCAGCAGATGCAATCGAAGCCGCAATTCAAAAAGCCTTAGCAGATGGCTATCGTACCGCTGATTTAGCCGATGACAGCAAACCGCTTTCAACCTCAGAAATGGGTGATGTTATCGCGAAAAATATTTTAGCTTAATCTTAAAACCAAATAACAAGCGGTCAAAATCGGTTAAAAATTTGTCCATTATCCCCTAAATTAAGGAAATATGACCGCTTGTTTTTATTTAGCCCTACCGTAATTCAGTTCTAATTTTCTCAAAAGCAGAGTCTAAATAGCTACTAAAATGAATTTGTTGAATTTCATTTACTGTTTTTTGTGAGCGAACCAACATTCGCATAGGTTGAAATTGTACGTTGCAAAGATGCAGATTTTGATGTGGCAACATATGTTGTACAAAACGGGTTAAGGCGTGAATGCCCCCTGTATCCAATACTGTTACTGCATCACATTGTAAAATAATATGCTTGATTTCGTGATCAGTATGAACCGTTTTCTCGTGTAAATCGGCAAATAGATTATCTGCCGCAGCAAAGAACAGAGGGCCGCTAATACGATAAACTAATACATCATCTAAATCACTTGGGTGAGCCATTTCAAAAGATTTTGTCATTTCCGCAATAGTTCGAATAAAAAGTAGGCTTGCCAGTAATACGCCCACAGTGATGGCAATGACCATATCAAATAATACGGTTAAGGTAATGCAAGTGAGTAATACGGCAATCTCATTTTTACCTGAACGGCGAGTTAATTGAATGATTTGCAGCAGATCTGTCATATTCCAAGCAACAACAAGCAATAACGCTGCCATTGAAGAAAGAGGTAAATAAGAGAGTGCTTTGGCAAAAAAGAGTAATGCAAAAAGCACGAGTAATGCGTGAACAACACTAGAAATAGGGGAAACAGCACCCGAACGTACATTCGCTGCTGAACGAGCAATCGCAGCGGTAGCAGTAATTCCTCCTAAAAATGGTGATGCAATATTGCCGAAGTCTTGAGCCAATAATTCATTGTTGGAATGGTGTTTGGTATCTGTCATATTATCGCAAATCACCGCACACAGAAGCGATTCTATCGTCCCAAGCATTGCCATAGAAAAAGCAGCCGGTAAGAGCATTTGGATTGTGGTTAAATTCCAATTAACGATGTTACCATCGGCATTGGGAATATTCCAAGGCAGGATAAACTCAGGTAACGCATTTGGAATACCGTAGCCTGTTGTGCCATCAGGTAACGTATATTGGAAGGCTGAGCCAATGGCCGCAACATTCTGACCAAAATGAATGAGCAATAGCGATAATAATGTGCCGATAAGTACTGCGGGTAAATGACCCGGAACGGGTAAACGCAGCTTATGCCAAAGGGTGAGAACCAATAACGTAGTAATGCCAACTAGAGTATCCGCCCAACTGATAGTTGGCAGAGCAGAGAAAATAGACTCAACTTTTCCTAAATAATGCTCCGGCATTTTTTCAATCGTTAATCCTAAGAAATCTTTGATTTGGAGTGTGGCGATCACAATGCCAATCCCACAGGTAAAACCGAGCGTTACTGGTAGAGGAATATATTCGATTAAACGACCTAATCGGAGTAACGCCATTAATATTAAAAGAATACCGGAAATCATTGTTGCCATTAATAATCCGCTTAAGCCAAATTGTTGCGTTACGGGGTATAAAATTACCACAAAAGCGGCAGTTGGGCCAGAAATATTAAAGCGAGAGCCGCCTGCTAAAGCGATCACAATACCTGCTACAATGGCAGTATATAACCCGTGTTGAGGCGGTACGCCACTAGCAATAGCCAATGTCATTGAAAGTGGAATAGCAATGACCCCAACGGTTAAGCCAGAGATAATATCCCGTATGAGATGTTTTGGGGTATAGCCTGCTTGAAAGCATCTTTTAACGCACTAAAAGGTTTTACTGCGAGCAATGTATTTTTTGCTAAAAATCATTTGTTTAACATAGTATGTTTGAGAGAAGAAAGTTTTTCGCTTATTTTACTGCAATGAATAAAATTAAATTTGAGCTAACGCAATAAAAAGCAGGAAAGGGTAAATATATTAGATACAAGCGGTTGTTTTAGGTGAAAAATTTGCAAATGTAAATAATTAGCTGATTTTATCTTTAAAATAGCGTAAAATGCCACTTTAATTTGTACTACTATAGTAGTGCATTTGTTGTGATTTCATTAACTATACTAAACAAATGGACAGTCTTATTCATTTTTTAAGTTCCTTTTTAACCAATATCACTTGGATTGGGGCATTAGAGCTAGGTTTAATTTATGCCCTTGTCGCACTTGGTGTATTAATTTCTTACAAAATTCTAGATTTCCCTGATTTAACGGCAGACGGTAGCTTTCCACTCGGTGGGGCAGTTTGTGTGATTAGCATTTTAAATCAAGTCGATCCTTGGCTAGCAACCTTATACGGCACTTTAGCGGGGGCTGTGGCTGGTATGATTACGGCAAGCCTGCATATCGGTTTCAAAATTGAGAAATTACTGGCAAGTATCTTAATGATGATCGCCCTCTATTCCATTAATTTACGTATTATGGGAATGCCGAACATTGCAATTCTAGGCGAAACGACAATTTATGATGTAATGCCTATCGAAAGTGATCTGCAATTAGCCTTAGTTCGCCTTGTAATGGCATTGCTGGTGGTTGTGATTGTGAAATGCCTCTTTGATCTATTTTTTGCAACCGAAACAGGCTTAGCCATTCGAGCAACAGGCACAAATAGCCGTATGGCGAAAGCACAAGGTATCGCAATTAATAAAATGACTATTTTAGGTATGGCGATTTCTAACGCTCTTATTGCGTTAGGTGGTGCATTGTATGTGCAAAGTAACGGTGGGGTGGATATTTCCATCGGCGTGGGAACGATAGTGATCGGCTTGGCAGCGGTGATTATTGGTGAGGCTATTTTCTCAGTTAAACGCATTATTTGGCTGACTTTTGCGGTGATTATTGGCTCGGTGCTTTACCGTTTCTTCATTGCCCTTGCATTGAATAACGACACATTAAACGGCATTGGCTTTGGGCCGCAAGATCTGAATTTAATTACCGCCTTATTGGTTGTGATTGTGTTAGCTGTACCAAGAATTAAGCAAAAATTGGCAGGTAAAAGAGGTTAAGATGATTGAATTAAATAACTTATTCATTACCTTCAATAAAGGCACGGCGATTGAAAACCCGGTGTTACGAGGCTTATCGCTTAAAGTAGAGCAAGGCGAATTTGTGTCTGTGATTGGCAGTAACGGAGCAGGGAAGTCCACAATGCTTAATGCGATTAGTGGAGATTGCTTGGTTGATAGTGGTGAGATTATCATTCAAGGTAATAAAGTTAATAACACTACAACGTGGCAGCGAGCTAACCAAGTGGCTCGTGTATTCCAAGACCCAATGGCAGGCACTTGTGAAAGTTTAACCATTGAAGAAAATATGGCGTTGGCTTATCAACGTGGCGGTAAACGTGGTTTAGGCTTTGCGATTAAACGCCAAATGCGAGAGTTATTCAAAGAAAAGCTATCTCTTTTAGGACTGGGTTTAGAAAATCGTTTAACCGACCAAATGGGGCGATTATCGGGCGGACAACGCCAAGCCGTTAGCCTTTTAATGGCATCGCTTAAGCCATCTAACATTTTATTACTCGATGAACATACCGCAGCCCTTGATCCGAAAACTACCGATTTTGTAATGGAACTCACAAATAAAATTGTTCGAGAGCAAAAATTAACTACGCTAATGGTCACGCACTCAATGCGACAAGCCCTAGATTATGGCGATAGAACCGTAATGCTTCATCAAGGGCAAGTAGCGTTTGATGTTTCGGGCGAGCAACGGCAAAAAATGGACGTGCCAGATTTACTGCGACTGTTCCAACAAAATCGCCACGAACAACTAAGCGATGATGGACTACTATTAGGCAATTAATTTTTCGACACAGATCGAAAAAATGAAATTCTCTTTTTGTGAAATAGATTGAAATCTTCAATAATATTCTCAAAAGGAGCATTTTTATGCTAAGTATATTTAAAACCCCAGTGGAAAAAGAAACTTTAGATGATTGGACGAAGATCTCAGTTGATGTGGCTAAAGTTGCGATTTTGGCAATTCCTGTTATACTCTTTGGAAAAGAACCGACGTTAGCTAAGTTAATTAATTCTACATTATTAGTATTAAGCATTTACGTTTTTCTAACGCTCGGCAGAAAGTTACGACAACTAAAGGAGATTTTGTGATGGAATTAGGCTGGAATTTAACGATAGGCTTACTAATCTTAAATCTATTTGCATTTAGTTGGCTCTATGTAATTAATAAAATATCGAAAGAACAATTATCTAAAAAGCCCTAATTTTTTACTTTTACAAGCGGTTGAATTTACAAAAAAATTTGCAAATTCAACCGCTTACTCATTTCTAAATGACAAAATACGACGATAAAATTATCCACGCTTTTAGCGATGATGGTTTACTCAGCCAAAATATCAATGGCTTTCGCCCACGCCAAGCTCAGCTTGAAATGGCTCAAGCGGTTGGAAAAGCGGTAAAATTTGCAACGCCTGTGGTGGTGGAGGCGGGGACCGGAACGGGGAAAACCTTTGCTTATTTAGTACCTGCTTTGCTTTCAGGTAAGAAAACCATTGTTTCTACTGGCTCGAAAAATCTGCAAGATCAGCTCTTTAATCGAGATCTTCCCACCATTCAAAAAGCCCTTAAATACAAAGGCAAAATTGCCTTACTTAAAGGCAGGGCAAACTATCTCTGTTTAGATAGATTAGATCAAGTTACCGCAATGGGCGTATTGGGCGATAAATCGGTGTTGGCGGATTTGAAAAAAATCAGCAAATGGCAAAATTCCACTAAAACAGGGGATTTAAGCGAATGTATTACCATCGCTGAAGATAGCCCGATTTTACCGCAGCTGGTGAGTACCACCGAAAGTTGTTTAGGTTCAGATTGTCCACATTTCAAAGATTGCTATGTGGTACAGGCTCGCCGTAAAGCGATGGAAGCGGATCTGGTGGTGGTTAATCATCACTTATTTTGTGCCGATATGGCAGTAAAAGAAACGGGTTTTGGGGAGCTGATCCCAGAGGCAGAATTGGTGATCTTCGATGAGGCACATCAACTCCCCGATACTGCCAGCCAATACTTCGGGCAATCGCTCTCTTCTCGTCAATTATTCGATATCTGTAAAGATACCAACATCGTTTACCGTACTGAATTAAAAGATGTAGCTCAATTAGGCAAAGCCTCTGATCATCTAATGAAAGTGGTGCAAGATTTTCGCTTATTAATGGGCGGAGAAGGGCAGATTCGAGGCAATTTGCGAGATCTATTTCGGGATAAAAAAGTGGTTGATGGCTTGGTAAAAGTGGCTGAGAACATCGATTTTTTAAGTGAAGTGGTGAAGAAATCACTCGGTCGTTCTGAAACCTTAGATAAAATTTTTGAGCGATTAGCAGAAGTGAAAGTTCGTCTTAAAAAGTTGATGGATACCACTGTAACAGGTTATTGCTATTGGTATGAAGCGAATGGACGATCTTTTGGGTTACATATTACGCCTCTCACTGTCGCCGATAAATTTGGCGAGCAGTTGAAAAATCAGCAAATTGGCTGGGTGTTTACCTCTGCCACCCTTGAAGTGGGCGGCACTTTTGACCATTTTTGCCAGCGGCTAGGCATTGAAAATGCCGAGCAATTGGTGTTGCAAAGCCCTTTTGATTACCAAAACCAATCGTTACTTTGTGTGCCTCGCTATTTGCCTGATACCAATAAAGCTCACACGCTTACCGCATTAGGGCAGCTATTAAAACCTGTGATTGAAGCAAACAAAGGACGTTGTTTTTTACTTTGCACTTCCTATTATATGATGCGGGGCTTGGCTGATTTTTTACGGGAACATAGCTCGCTTAATGTGTTATTACAAGGCGAAACCAGCAAAGGCCGTTTGTTGGAAAAATTTGTAAAAGAAGAAAATTCCGTGCTGGTGGCAACCCAAAGTTTCTGGGAGGGAATAGATGTACGAGGCGATGATCTTTCCCTTGTGATTATTGATAAACTGCCCTTTACCTCGCCTGATGAACCGCTGCTCAAAGCCCGAATGGAAGATTGTCGATTGCAAGGAGGTGATCCGTTTAATGATATTCAGATCCCCGAAGCGGTGATTACCTTAAAACAAGGTGCTGGGCGTTTAATTCGAGATGTAACAGACAGAGGAGTAGTGATTATCTGCGATTCCCGTTTGGTAATGAGGAATTATGGACAAACCTTCTTGAAAAGTTTACCGCCCTCGAAGCGAACCAGAGATTTGAACGCTGTTATTCAATTTTTAAACGCATAGTTAGAGATACAAGCGGTCATATTTTCCTATAATTTTGCAAATTATAGATAAAAAAGAACCGCTTGTTTGGAGCAATATGTTTATACAGATCTTTCGTATGCTAGCCTCTTTTGCCTTACTTTTTGTAATGCTCTATTTAGGCAAGCTAATTACTTCATTTTTCCCAATCGGCATTCCCGATAGCATTTTAGGGATGTTGCTTTTATTTGGTTGCTTGGTGCTTGGTATTATCAAAATAGAATGGGTTACACCCAGTGCTAAGTCTTTAACCCGTTATATGACGCTCTTTTTTCTACCGATTTGTGCAGGCTTAATGGAGCATTTTGATTTACTCCATCAAAACTTGAATACCTTTGTGCTGGCAACGGCATTAAGCACCTTAGTTTCCATTATACTGATTGGTATTTTTGCTCAATGGCTTTTCCATCGCAAAAGGGGGTAAAGTGATCTATTTATATTCTATTTTGACCGTATTGATGTTCTTTTTAGGGCTAAAAATCAGCCAAAAGCTGAATATTAGTTTGCTAAATCCTTTCCTCATTGCACTCTCTTTAATCATTGGGGTGCTAGTCGTTTTTGATATTCCTTACCAAGACTATTATCAAGGTAATGCGGTATTGAATAATTTGTTAGGTGTATCGGTTGTGGCATTGGCTTATCCGTTTTACGAGCAACTGCCTTATATCCGCAAAAAATGGCGTCAGATCTCGGTAGTTCTGCTCTTTAGTACAATAGTAACAATGCTAACAGGTATTGGTTTTGGGCTATTGTTTGGCGCAAACCAAGAGATGTTAGCAGCAGCCCTGCCTAAATCAGTTTCAATGCCGATGGCAATTATTATTACCAATGAAATTAACGGCAATGTCGCAATAGCTGCCGTGGGGGTGATGATTGCAGGTGTGGTCGGATCTATTTTAGGATTTATGCTACTGCGATTTGCCAGAGTAAGAAATATTATGGCGATAGGATTAAGTATAGGAGCGGCTTCACACGCATTAGGTACAGGTCGGTGCTTAGAACATAGTATGAAAGCAGGGAGTTATAGCTCTATTGCCTTAGTTGCCTGCGGTGTACTTTCTTCAATATTTGCACCGCTCGTATTTAAAGTTGTAGTGGTGTTATTCTACTAGTGTTGATTAAATGTTAATCAGAAATCAAACCAATTTGGTTAGACCTAAAAATCAAGGTACAATAGCGCGATTTTTCAATAAAAAGAACGAATTATGAAAGAACAAATTAATTCAGAAAAAGATCTTTCAACGATAAAGACTTTTAAACGGTTATGGCCAACGATTAGCCCTTTTAAAGCAGGCTTGATTGCAGGGGCTATTGCGTTGGTATTCAATGCGTTGGTTGATTCCGGCCTTATTTATTTACTTAAACCCCTGTTAGATGAAGGCTTTGGGCAAGCTAATCACGATTTTCTTAAGCTAATGGCTGTGCTTGTTGTGGTCTTTATTTTAGTGCGTGGCATAACTAACTATATTGCGAGCTATTGCCTAGCGTGGGTATCAGGCAAGGTGGTAATGAACTTACGCCGTCAAATTTTCCAACATTTAATGTATATGCCTGTCAGTTATTTTGATAATAACCCAACAGGGCGTTTGCTTTCTCGTGTTACCTATGACACAGAAATGGTGGCAAGTTCCGCTTCACATTCATTAGTGACTATTGTGCGTGAAGGGGCGTATTTGATCTCCTTATTCGTTGTGATGATCTATACCAGCTGGCAACTTTCGATTGTGCTATTTATTATGGCACCGATTATCGGTATGCTGATTGGCTTTGTTTCCAAATATTTCCGCAAATTAAGCCGTAATATTCAAAACTCAATGGGAGAGCTGACCATTACCACCGAGCAAATGCTCAAAGGGCATAAAGAGGTACTTTCCTTTGGTGGGCATAAAGTAGAGAAAGATCGCTTTGAACGTGTGAGTAATGATATGCGTCGCAAAGGAATGAAAGTAGTTTCGGCTGATGGTATTTCTGATGGCGTGGTGCAGCTTATTGCTTCCTTTGCTCTTTCAGCCGTGCTTTATGTGGCAACTTTCCCAGAGGTAATGAGCGAAAATCTTACTGCAGGTTCATTTACCGTTGTCTTTTCTTCTATGATGGCAATGTTACGTCCGTTAAAATCTTTAACGAATGTGAACTCACAGTTCCAACGTGGTATGGCAGCGTGCCAAACATTATTTGAATTTTTAGATTTAAAAACCGAGAAAGATAACGGCTCGGTGCGAGTGGAAAAAGCTGAAGGTAATGTTGAATTTAAAAATGTCAGTTTTACTTATGTGGGCAAAGAGGAAAAAGCCTTGAACAATATTTCGTTTGAGATCCCTAAAGGAAAAACAGTTGCTTTAGTTGGGCGTTCAGGTTCGGGCAAATCAACCATTGCGAATTTATTAACTCGTTTTTATGATGTTGATGATGGTGAGATCTTACTGGATGGCATCAACATTCAAGATTACACCTTGAAGAATTTGCGTGAACAATGTTCGGTGGTTTCACAACAAGTTCACTTATTTAACGATACGATTGCCAATAACATTGCTTATGCCGCAACGGATAAATACAGCCGAGAAGAAATCATTGCTTCTGCAAAAGCAGCTCACGCAATGGAGTTTATTGAAAAACTGGATAATGGACTAGATACCGTGATTGGCGAAAATGGAGCGAGTTTATCGGGCGGGCAACGCCAGCGTTTAGCGATTGCTCGTGCCTTGTTACGAAACTCGCCTGTCTTAGTGCTTGATGAAGCCACTTCAGCACTAGATACGGAATCAGAAAGAGCTATTCAGTCAGCACTTGAAGTATTGCAAAAAGATCGCACCGTGCTGGTTATTGCTCATCGCTTATCCACGATTGAAAAAGCTGATGAAATTTTGGTGATCGATCACGGAAATATCATTGAACGAGGAAGTCATACAGAACTTCTGGCTCAAGGTGGGGCTTATAAACAGCTGCATAGTTTACAATTTGGAGCGTAACAAGCGGTTGATTTTGGCTGAAAATTTGCAAAATCATTTCCATATTATTTGTGGGGCGGAAAATTTTCGTTCCATAACAATTTAAGAGTATTATGAAAAAACTGACAAAACTTTTATCACTTGGGGCGTTAATCGTCCTAACTGGTTGTAACTCGGTGTTAAATGCACCAACCGAAGTGCAAAAGCCAACGGTAGAAATTCCACATAACGATCCGCAATGGCAGCAGCATTTGGCTCAATTAGCTAAAATTCAGGGCTATAAAGCAACAGGGCAATTTGGTTATATTTCACCAGAAGAGCGTTTTTCTTCTCATTTCAACTGGCAATACAATACGCCAACGAATTTTGGTTTAGAACTTTCTTCTAATCTTTCCTCAAAATCACTTAAATTAGTGCGTAATCAACGAGGTTTGACGGTGTCGGATAGCGAGGGTCATTCTCGTTCTGATCGTGATGTGAATGCGTTGATGGAAGAGATTATTGGGGTTTCATTCCCTATAGATCAATTTGCTTATTGGGTAAAAGGTCAGCCTGAAAAAGGCAGTAATTATGTTGTGAATGAAAAACGTCAGCTCTCACAATTTAGCTATCCGTTAAATGGAACGGTTTGGAAAGCGAGCTATGTGGAATACCACGAAGATCTTGTACCGAACTTACCAAAATTAATTGTGCTCGAGAACGGTACTCAAACATTGAAGATCCGTATTGATAGATGGACTTACTAATGGAAAAAGTCACTTTACCCAGCCCTGCTAAATTAAATCTGTTTTTGTATATTACCAATAAACGGGCAGATGGTTATCACGAGTTACAAACGCTCTTTCAATTTTTGGATTTTGGCGATGAAATTGAGATTGAAATCACAAATAGTCCTGAAATTGAGCTACTCAATCAAGTTGAAGGTGTAGCAGTTGAAGATAACTTAATTTATCGAGCTGCAAAACTTTTGCAAAAAACGACTGCTTGTAGCAAAGGAGCGAGAATTAGTATTACTAAAAATTTGCCGATGGGCGGTGGTGTTGGCGGTGGTTCATCAAATGCAGCAACGGTGTTGGTTGGGTTAAATCACTTATGGCAAACAGGACTTTCACTTGAGCAGTTAGCGGAATTAGGACTAAGTTTAGGGGCTGATGTTCCCATTTTTGTGAGAGGTGTTGCCGCCTTTGCTGAAGGGGTCGGGGAGGTTTTAACACCTTGTGAGCCAGAAGAAAAATGGTATGTAGTATTAAAGCCTGATGTTTCAATTTCAACAGCGGTGGTTTTTAACGATCCACATTTACCGAGAAACACACCAAAACGCACTTTATCAGAATTATTATCTTCAAAATGGGCAAACGATTGCGAAAAAGTTGTACGAGAAAGGTATTCTGTAGTTGAAGATCTTATGCAAGAATTGTTACAATATGCAATGTTTAGGCTGACGGGTACAGGTGCTTGTATTTTCGCCGAATTTAATACCAAAGCGGAAGCCGAACAGGTTTTTGCACATAAGCCAAAAGAGACATTTGGCTTTGTGGCGAAAGGGAAAAATATTTCGCCATTACATCAAACATTATTCCAAACTAACCACCGATAACCAAAGGATCATTCGATGACTGATATTAAACTGTTTGCGGGCAACGCAACGCCGGAACTTGCTAATCGTATTGCAAAACAACTTTATACATCATTAGGTAATGCAACTGTTGGTCGTTTTAGTGATGGTGAAATTCAAGTGCAAATCAATGAAAATGTGCGTGGAGGCGATATTTTCATCGTGCAATCAACTTGTGCACCAACGAATGATAATCTAATGGAATTGATTGTTATGGTTGATGCGTTACGCCGTGCATCGGCAGGGCGTATTACCGCAGTTATCCCATATTTCGGTTATGCTCGCCAAGATAGACGTGTGCGTTCAGCTCGTGTGCCTATTACCGCAAAAGTGGTAGCAGACTTCCTTTCAAGCGTGGGGGTTGATAGAGTATTAACCTGTGACTTACACGCAGAGCAAATTCAAGGTTTCTTTGATGTACCTGTTGATAACGTATTTGGTTCGCCGGTGTTAATTGATGACATTTTGAAAAAATCAGATTTAGTCAATCCAATCGTGGTATCTCCAGATATTGGCGGGGTAGTTCGTGCAAGAGCAGTTGCTAAGTTATTAAATGATACCGATATGGCGATTATCGACAAACGCCGCCCTAAAGCAAATGTTTCTCAAGTAATGCACATTATCGGTGATGTTGCAGATCGTGATTGTATCTTGGTTGATGATATGATTGATACAGGTGGTACTTTAGTAAAAGCTGCGGAAGCATTAAAAGAGCGTGGTGCTCGCCGTGTATTTGCTTATGCAACACACGCCGTATTCTCTGGTTCTGCGGCTCAAAACTTAGCAAATCCTGCATTAGATGAAATTGTGGTAACAGATACTATTCCATTAAGCAATGAAATCAAAGCACTTAATAAAGTGCGTGTTTTAACTTTATCAGGAATGCTTGCTGAAGCGATTCGTCGCATTAGCAATGAAGAATCGATCTCTGCGATGTTTGATGCATAATTTATTTGAGATAAAAACCCAATCGAAAGATTGGGTTTTTTACATTTTGTATTTATTAAGATAATGACTATGTATTCCTTAATCCGTAAAGTTCTATTTTCTCTTGATGCAGAAAAAGCCCATCAGTTCTCTATCCAAAGTTTATCACTTATTGGTAAGCTGCCTTGTTCACTTTTGCCTATTCCTTATAATCCTACTGAAGTAATGGGGCTTAAATTTAAGAATCCTATTGGGCTAGCAGCAGGAGCGGATAAAAATGGTGAGGCTATCGATGGTTTTGGTAAATTAGGATTCGGTTTTATTGAAGTAGGAACTGTTACTCCATTAGCACAAGATGGTAATCCTAAGCCAAGGCAGTTTCGAGTGTTGGAAGCTGAAGGTATTATTAACCGCAATGGCTTTAACAATAAAGGAGTGGATGCTCTTATTGAGAATGTGAAAAAAGCGAAATATGATGGCATTCTAGGGATTAATATAGGAAAAAATGCCATCACACCGATTGAGCGTAGCCTAGATGATTATTTGATTTGCTTACGTAAAGTATATGAATATGCCGATTATGTAACAGTGAATATTTCATCACCCAATACTAAAAATTTGCGTAGCTTACAGTATGGTGAAGCCTTAGATGATTTACTGGCGAACCTTAAGCAAGAACAAGCACAACTTTTTCAAAAAATTGGCAAATATCGACCGCTTGTATTAAAAATAGCTCCTGATTTAACCGATGAAGAAATTGCTTCTGTTGCAGATAGCCTAGTTCGACATCAAATTGATGGTGTCATTGCCGGTAATACCACGCTTTCTCGTGAAAGTGTGGCGGGTTTAACGCACGCTGAACTGCAAGGGGGATTAAGCGGTAAGCCACTACATCAATTAAGTACTCGATTGATTTCAAGGCTATCTACAGAACTCAAAGGGCGTGTACCTATCATTGGAAGTGGGGGAATTCACTCGCTAGCAAGTGGACAAGAGAAAATTGATGCTGGTGCGAGTTTACTTCAGCTTTATTCTGCGATGATTTATCAAGGTCCATCTCTTATTCAAAATGTGGCGAAAGTTTGCTTAAATCAAAATAGTGTGTAACGTTGCTTTATTTTGCACAAAGTGAGGTGTAAGCCTACCCCTTGAAAATTGGACAAAATCAGCGATTTTTGCTATCTTGCACTACAAATTTATCTATAAAATTTAAACAAATTTTATAGTTTTTTATAAAAAGTGTTTAAAATCAAATAGATAATAGATTTACTTGTGGTTTTTAGTCTTAAATTTCAATGAAGAAGAAATTCAAAATAGCGATTTGAAATGAATTTTTTCAGTAAAAATTGGTCTAAAAACCATCAAATAAGCAAAATTTGTTAAAATTTTGTTATTTATTACTTCAATCATTAATTTTAATAAGGAAGAATACTATGTCAGAGAACTTAAGAAATGACGTAGATCCAATCGAAACTCAAGATTGGTTAGCATCACTTGATTCGTTAATTCGTGAAGAAGGTTTAGAGCGTGCTCAATTTATTGTTGAACAGGTTATCAGCCAAGCCCGTGCTGGAGGCGTACCATTACCAACAGGGACAACAACAGATTATGTGAACACGATTCCTGTTTCTGAGCAACCAGCTTATCCAGGTGATCATAAAATCGAGCGTCGTATTCGTTCTGCGGTACGTTGGAATGCGATTGCAGCGGTTTTGCGTAGCCAGAAAAAAGATCTTGACTTAGGTGGGCACATCTCAACATTCCAATCAGCAGCGACAATGTATGAAGTTTGCTATAACCATTTCTTTAAAGCGCCAACTGAGAAAAACGGTGGTGATTTAATCTTCTTCCAAGGGCACGCTGCGCCAGGTATGTATGGACGTGCATTTTTAGAAGGTCGTATTACTGAAGAGCAAATGGATAACTTCCGCCAAGAAGCCTTTACTGATGGCTTGTCCTCTTATCCACATCCTAAATTAATGCCTGAGTTCTGGCAATTCTCAACCGTATCAATGGGTTTAGGTCCTGTTAATGCTATCTACCAAGCTCGTTTCTTAAAATATTTAGAACACCGTGGTTTAAAAGATACGGCTGATCAAAAAGTATATGCTTTCTTAGGTGATGGCGAGATGGATGAAATTGAGTCTAAAGGTGCATTATCATTCGCAGGCCGTGAGAAATTAAACAATTTAATCTTCACCGTTAGCTGTAACTTACAACGTTTAGATGGTCCGGTAAATGGTAATGGCAAAATCGTTCAAGAATTAGAGGGCGTATTTACAGGTGCAGGTTGGGAAGTCATTAAAGTATTATGGGGTAGCGAGTGGGATAAATTATTCGCTAAAGATACATCAGGTAAATTAGCACAATTAATGATGGAGGTAGTTGATGGTGACTACTTAACCTTCAAATCAAAAAACGGTGCTTACGTTCGTGAACATTTCTTCGGTCGTTACCCGGAAACTGCAGCATTAGTTGCTGATATGACAGATGATGAAATCTGGGCATTACGCCGTGGTGCACACGATTCTGAAAAATTGTATGCAGCTTACGCAAAAGCACAAAAATCAGACAAACCTGTTGTGATTTTAGCTCAACAAGTAAAAGGCTACCGTATTCCTGAAGCGGAAAGTAAAAATACCGCGCACCAGTCGAAAAAAATGTCATTAGAGAGCTTAAAAGGTTTCCGTGATTACTTTGAATTACCATTAACCGATGAGCAAGTTGAAAACTTAGACTACATCAAATTTGCTGAAGGCTCAGAAGAATACAACTACTTACACGGTAAACGTAAAGACTTAAACGGCTATGTTCCGGTTCGTAAACCGAAATTTACTGTTGAGTTTAAAGTGCCTGAATTATCAGAGTTCCAAGCTCTATTAGATGAGCAGCCGCGAGGTATTTCAACCACGATGGCATTTTCTCGTGTATTAAATACGTTATTAAAAGATAAAAATATCGGTAAGCAAATTGTACCAATCATTGCGGACGAAGCTCGTACTTTCGGTATGGAAGGCTTGTTCCGTCAAATTGGTATTTACAATCCATTCGGTCAAAACTATATACCATCAGACCGTGATTTAGTGGCTTACTATCGTGAAGCGAAAGATGGTCAAGTATTACAAGAAGGTATCAATGAGTTAGGTGCAACAGCATCTTGGGTTGCTGCAGCAACATCATACTCTGTAAGCAACTTACCGATGATTCCATTCTTCATTTACTACTCAATGTTCGGTTTCCAACGTGTAGGCGATATGATGTGGTTAGCTGGCGACCAATTAGCTCGTGGCTTTATGATCGGTGGTACATCAGGTCGTACAACATTAAACGGCGAAGGTTTACAACACGAAGATGGACATAGCCATATCCAAGCAGGTGTAATCCCGAACTGTGTAACTTACGACCCAGCATTTGCATTTGAAGTGGCAGTAATCGTTCAAGACGGTATTCGCCGTATGTATGGTGAAGATCAAGAAAATGTCTTCTACTACATCACAACTTTAAACGAAATTACAGACCAACCAGCGATGCCAGCAGGTGCTGAAGAAGGTATCCGTAAAGGCTTATATAAATTTGAAACCGTTGAAGGTAAAGGTAAAGGTCGTGTTCAATTATTAAGCTCGGGTGCAATTATGCGTCACGTTCGCTTAGCGGCACAAATTCTTGCAAATGACTATGGCGTAACAGCAGATGTATTCTCAGCGCCATCATTCAACGAATTAGGTCGTGATGGTGCAGATGCAGCTCGTTGGAATTTATTACACCCAACAGCAGAACAACGTGTTCCTTATGTAGCACAAGTGTTAGATGATGTTCCAACCGTTGCAGCAACTGACTATATGAAACTTTATGCAGAACAAATCCGTGCATATGTACCAAGCAAACACTATCACGTTTTAGGTACAGATGGTTTCGGTCGTTCAGACAGCCGTGCGAACTTACGTGAACACTTCGAAGTTGATGAGCGTTATGTGGTAGTTGCAGCTCTTTCTCAATTAGCGAAAGAAGGCACAGTAGAAACTAAAGTGGTTGCTGATGCTATTGCTAAATTTGGCTTAAATGTGGATCGTATTAATCCATTATATGCGTAATTTCTAATACTCTCTCCCTTGATGGGAGAGAGACAGCTAAAAGTTTCGTTGAGAAACTTTTGGCAGAGAGAGGGTGTTAGGTTTATTTGCAAAAATGTTGAGAAAATTAACCGCTTGTATTCCCCTCTCCCTGATTTTTTTCTGAACGAAGAAAAATCTGTCCCTCTCCTACAAGGGGAGAGGCGGTAACTTAAGAAGGATTTTAAAATGTCAAAACAAATTAATGTACCAGATATCGGTTCAGATGAAGTAAGCGTTACTGAAGTGATGGTAAAAGTTGGCGATACTATTTCGGTAGACCAATCAATTATTAACGTAGAAGGCGACAAGGCTTCTATGGAAGTACCAGCACCAGAAGCAGGTGTGGTAAAAGAAGTATTAGTAAAAGTAGGTGATAAAGTTTCAACTGGTTCTCCGATGTTAGTATTAGAATCAGCTGATGCAGCACCAGTGGCTGAAGCACCAAAAGCAGAATCTGCTCCTGCGGCAGCACCGGCAGCACCGGCAGCAGCGACATCTGCAGTTGTTGAAGTGAATGTGCCAGATATCGGTTCAGACGAAGTAAACGTCACTGAAATTATGGTTAAGGTAGGCGACAGCGTTGAAGTTGATCAATCAATTATTAACGTTGAAGGCGATAAGGCTTCAATGGAAGTGCCGGCACCAATTGCGGGTGTAGTAAAAGAGATTTTAATCAACGTGGGCGATAAAGTTTCAACGGGCAAATTAATTATGAAGTTTGAAACAGCATCAGCTGCTCCAGCACAATCAGTTCCTGATACAGCACCAGCTCAAGCATCAGCATCTGCAATTAAAGATGTGAATGTGCCAGATATCGGTGGCGATGAAGTAAACGTAACTGAAATTATGGTTAAAGTAGGGGATTCTGTATCAGAAGAGCAATCTTTAATTACTGTTGAAGGCGATAAAGCCTCAATGGAAGTACCAGCTCCATTTGCAGGTGTGGTAAAAGAAATTTTAGTGAAATCAGGCGATAAAGTTTCAACTGGTTCATTAATTATGAAATTTGAAGTAGCGGGTGCTGCACCAGCTCCAGCAGTAACTCAAACAGCTTCAGCACCAGCTCCACAAGCAGTAGCTCCTACGAAAACTGATGCAGCTCCTGCAGGTCAAAACCAATCTGGTTTAAACCAAGAGCAAGTGGTTTCTGCGGCAGGTTATGCACACGCAACACCAGTTATTCGCCGTTTAGCTCGTGAGTTTGGTGTAAACCTAGATAAAGTAAAAGGTACAGGTCGTAAAGGTCGTATTGTTAAAGAAGATATTCAAGCATACGTTAAAACGGCTGTTCAAGTATTTGAAAAACAAGGCGGAACAGCAGCGGCAGCAACTGGTGCGGCAAACGGTGCTGGTTTAGGTTTACTACCGTGGCCGAAAGTTGATTTCAGCAAGTTTGGTGAAGTTGAAGAAGTTGAATTAAGCCGTATCAATAAGATTTCTGGTGCGAACTTACACCGTAACTGGGTAATGATTCCTCACGTTACACACTTTGATCGTACAGACATCACAGAGTTAGAGAACTTCCGTAAAGAGCAAAACAAAGAAGCTGAAAAACGTAAGTTAGATGTGAAGATCACGCCAGTAGTATTCATTATGAAAGCGGTTGCAAGCGCATTAGAAGCGTTCCCTCGTTTCAACAGCTCAATTTCTGAAGATGCACAACGTTTAACATTGAAAAAATACATTAACATCGGCGTTGCGGTAGATACACCAAACGGCTTAGTTGTTCCAGTATTTAAAAATGTAAACAAAAAAGGGATTATCGAGCTTTCTCGTGAATTAATGGAAGTATCGAAAAAAGCGCGTGAAGGTAAATTAACGGCATCTGATATGCAAGGCGGCTGTTTCACGATTTCAAGCTTAGGTGGTATCGGTACAACCCACTTTACTCCGATTGTAAATGCCCCTGAAGTAGCAATTTTAGGCGTGTCTAAGTCTGAAATGCAGCCAATTTGGAATGGTAAAGAATTTGAACCTCGCTTAATGCTTCCATTGTCATTATCATTTGACCACCGTGTAATCGATGGTGCTGATGGTGCGAGATTCTTATCTTATATCAATTCGGTATTAGCAGATATTCGTCGTTTAGTAATGTAATTTTAACAAGCGGTTGTTTTTACAAAATTTTTTGCAAAATCGACCGCTTGTATAGCAAATTGAGGCAAATATGAGTAAAGAAATTAAAACGCAAGTTGTGGTACTTGGTGCAGGTCCTGCAGGTTATTCTGCAGCATTCCGCTGTGCAGACTTAGGTTTAGAAACTGTAATCGTTGAACGCTATTCAACGTTAGGTGGTGTATGTTTAAACGTAGGTTGTATCCCATCTAAAGCATTATTACACGTTGCAAAAGTAATCGAAGAAGCAAAACACGCTGAACACAATGGTATTACTTTTGGTGAGCCAACTATTGATTTAGATAAAGTGCGTGCCGGTAAAGAAGCAGTTGTGTCAAAATTAACAGGCGGTTTGGCTGGTATGGCTAAAGCACGTAAAGTTACTGTAGTGGAAGGTTTAGCTGCATTCACTGGCCCGAACACATTAGTGGCTCGTGACCGTGATGGTAACCCAACAACAATTAACTTTGATAATGCGATTATTGCAGCAGGTTCACGCCCAATTCAATTACCATTCATTCCACACGAAGATCCACGTGTTTGGGATTCAACCGATGCACTTAAATTAAAAGAAGTACCTAAAAAACTATTAATTATGGGCGGTGGTATCATCGGATTAGAAATGGGGACAGTTTATAACGCTTTAGGCTCAGAAGTGGAAGTGGTTGAAATGTTTGACCAAGTGATTCCTGCTGCAGATAAAGATATTGTTGCGATTTACACCAAACAAATCGAGAAAAAATTCAAGTTAATGCTTGAAACTAAAGTAACTGCAGTTGAAGCAAAAGATGACGGTATCTATGTTTCAATGGAAGGCAAAGCGTGCAACGACACTAAGCGTTACGATGCGGTATTAGTAGCAATCGGCCGTGTACCAAACGGCAAGTTAATTGATGCAGGTAAAGCAGGCGTACATGTAGACGAGCGTGGTTTTATTCCAGTAGATAAACAACTTCGTACTAATGTGCCACATATCTTCGCAATCGGTGATATCGTTGGTCAGCCAATGCTAGCTCACAAAGGCGTACACGAAGGACACGTTGCGGCAGAAGTTATTGCTGGAATGAAACATTACTTCGACCCGAAAGTGATCCCATCTATCGCTTATACTGAGCCAGAAGTGGCTTGGGTAGGTAAAACAGAGAAAGAGTGTAAGCAAGAAGGCTTAAACTACGAAGTGGCTAAATTCCCTTGGGCTGCTTCAGGTCGTGCGATTGCGTCTGAATGTTCAGAAGGTATGACGAAGTTAATCTTCGATAAAGACACTCACCGTGTATTAGGTGGTGCGATTGTAGGTAGCAACGGTGGCGAATTATTAGGCGAAATCGGCTTAGCTATCGAAATGGGCTGTGATGCAGAAGACATCGCATTAACCATTCACGCTCACCCAACCCTACACGAATCAGTAGGTTTAGCAGCTGAAGTATTTGAAGGTTCTATTACAGACTTGCCAAATGCGAAAGCGAAAAAACGCTAATTGATAAGTTCTAGCAAGCGGTTGTTTTTTGTAAATTTTTTGCAAAATTCAACCGCTTGATTATTTTTAAAACATTAATGAAGTTGAGTGAAGTTTTTTTCAGCATTTGGCAGCAGAAGTTTCATTTTGTCATTGACATAAAATCATAAATCCGTAAAATGCACATTGTTCTTTCACGGAACATTCAAATGCGGGAATAGCTCAGTTGGTAGAGCACGACCTTGCCAAGGTCGGGGTCGCGAGTTCGAGCCTCGTTTCCCGCTCCAATTTTTCAAATCTTGTGGCGTGTTAGCAAAGCGGTTATGCACTGGATTGCAAATCCATGTAGCTCGGTTCGACTCCGGGACACGCCTCCATTAAACTTCATCATTTCTCACTTTAATTCAATATTTTCTTGAAATATTCATATTGAACTTTATTTGCCTTTTTCTGCCTAAAACCCACGACTAAGGAGAAAACTATGTGGAAGAAAACTTTGCTTGCCCTGTTTTTAGCGAGCCAATATACCTTTGCGGCAGGAGCTGGGCAAGAGCCATCAAAAAGTTATACTGAAACAGAATTAAAACAATTAAAAAATGATTGGTTAGCGATTTATCAGAAAGAGTTGCAGCACGCAGAAAATTTACGTTTAAAGCAGAGAGAAAATTTTCAGCAGATTAATTATTTAGTTGATGCGGCAGTCAGTCAGAAAAATTTATCGCCTACAACAGAGCAAGTTATCCAACGTTTATTGGCGACTTTATCGGGCTATCCGTTAGAAATGGAAGCCGAATGGAAGCTGCTGAATGCTAAAATGACATCGAAGCAAGCAACAGAGCAAGAAGTTAAAGCCTTTGTAGCAAAATATCCAGAATCTTTATATCAACGGCAGTTGCAGAATTTTCTGTTTGAGCTGCTTTATCGTGAGCAGAAATTTGAAGAATTGGTTGAATATGCAAAAGTCGTTAAGCCTATGCAGTTAGTGGATCAATGTCGTTTATTTTCAGCTCGTTATGAAATTGCAGCAAGCAAAGCTCAAATAAATCCGATGGTTGAGCAAAAAGTAGAAAATGCAGAATTATCCGCCTTAGTGAAAGAGTTTGATGATTTCTGGTTGGCTAATCCTAAATTAACGCCTGACTGTGCGAATTTAGAAAGTTTTTGGCGAGATCAGGGCTTAAAAACAGATGAAAAAGTACGTTTGAAAGCGGTTGAATTAGTCAAACAAAATGCAAATGCGGAAATTGCTAATCTAGCACTTAATGCAACTGATGAAAATCTGAAAACGTGGTTAAGTTCAGTTGAGAAAGTATCGGCTAATCCGAAAGAGTTGCAAAGTTTTATTGAAAATCAACCGCTTGATTCGGTATTTAAAACGGAAAATAAAGTAATTATTATGGAATTATTGCCAAAATATATCCGTACTCAGCCAGAGAAACTGGAGAATCCGACATTTGAACAATACCAATTATGGGCTGAGAAATATCAATTTAGTGAAGATGAGCTTAAAGCGTTAAAAATTGCATTTATCAGCCGACATTTTGATAATGAAGAGCCAACGTTCCAATTCTGGCGTGATGAGCAGATTAAAACCTTAGGGGCTGATAATCTATTAGAACGCAGATTGCGTATGGCAATTTGGCAACGCTCAGATTTAAATGAGTGGTTAAATCTTCTGTCAAATGAGGCTAAAAATAAGGCGGAATGGCGTTATTGGTCGGCAAAAATTGAAAAGAATGAAGCTAAACGTAAATCCGCATTTGAGGAATTAGTCAAAGAGCGAGGTTTCTATCCAATGCTGGCGGCACAACAATTAGGTATGGCTTATCAATTACCTGTTATCGAAGTGGCGGATTTAACTCGACCACAACGTGAATTATATGAAAAGCAATTTGAGCGTATTCAAGAATTACGTGAGATAGGGCAAGCTGATCAGGCTAAGCGAGCTTGGATTAATTTAATCAATAATGTGAAACCTGAAACAGGAGAAAATTCGCCTGTTAAAACGCAACTTGCTATTATTAAATATGCAAAAGAGCAAAATTGGTATGATTTAGCGGTGGAAGGTACAATTCAGATAAAAGCCTTTGATCATATTGATTTACGCTTGCCAAATGCCTATTCAGATTGGTTTGAGCTCAACTTGCAAGGTAAAAATGTGAGCAAATCATTTGCCCAAGCTATTGCACGCCAAGAGAGTGCTTGGAATCCACAAGCTCAATCACACGCTAATGCGAGAGGGCTAATGCAGATGTTGCCCGCTACTGCAGAAAAAACGGCAAAAGATAACGGATTACCTTTTAGAGGCGAGCGAGATTTATTTAGACCATTCAACAATATTATGCTTGGCACAACGCATTTAATGGAGCTTAATGAAAAATATCCAAATAACCGTATTTTGATTTCATCGGCGTATAATGCAGGTGCTGGGCGTGTAGAGCAGTGGCTCAAACGCAGTAATGGCACTTTAGTAATGGATGAATTTATCGCAAGTATTCCGTTTTATGAAACGAGAGGTTATGTGCAGAATGTGTTGGCTTATGACTACTATTACCAAACATTGTATGGTGATATAAAAGCAAAAGATGGATTAAAAATGTTCTATCAAGCGGAATTAGAGCGAAAATATTAAAAAAGGCTTGCATTTTTACATTAAAAGCCTATAATAAGACCCATCAGACGCGGGGTGGAGCAGCTTGGTAGCTCGTCGGGCTCATAACCCGAAGGTCGTTGGTTCAAATCCGGCCCCCGCAACCAGTTTTAAGCTCACAGCTTTGGTTAAAGTTGTGAGTTTTGTTTTATATGATGTTTTAAAATTAATTTTGCAAAAAATTAGTAAAAAATGACCGCTTGTGGTTGTTACATCATAAAACAAACCGCTTAAAGCCCCACGGTTTCCCGTCTGGGGTTTTTTTACGGAAATTGGTACAGGAATTAACGTATCAAAGCTGGTGTTATCCAGCTTTTTTATTTTGGAGATTAACTTGGCAACCTTAGAACAAAAATTAGAAGAGCTTGTGCTGGATTCTATTGAAGCATTAGGCTTTGAATTAGTCGGCATTGAATGCCAACGTGCGGGGCGTTTTTTAACGGTTCGCTTATATATTGATAAAGAAGGCGGTGTAACCATTGATGATTGCAGTGATGTGAGTCGTCAAGTGAGTGCGATTTTTGATGTTGAAGATCCGATTGCAGATAAATATAACCTAGAAGTTTCTTCGCCGGGTTTAGATAGACCGCTCTTTACCATTGCTCACTATGAGCGTTTTATCGGTCGTGATGTGGTTATTCATTTGCGTATTCCAATGTTCGATCGCCGTAAATGGCAAGGTCAAATCAAAGCAGTTGAGGGTGATTTTATTACCCTAACCGTAGATAACGAAGATCGTCAATTCGCATTTGGTAACATTCAAAAAGCAAATTTAGTTCCCGTTTTTAATTTTTAAGATGAAGGCAAACTGACAAAATGAGTAAAGAGATTTTATTAGCTGCAGAAGCAGTATCAAACGAAAAGCAATTACCAAAAGAAGCGATTTTTGAAGCGTTAGAAACCGCTTTAACCATTGCAACGAAGAAAAGCCGTGATTTAGATATTGATGTGCGTGTGGTCGTTGATCGCAAAACGGGCGATTTCCAAACTTTCCGCCGTTGGGCAGTTGTTGAGAGCGTGAGCAATATGACGCGTGAAATCAGCTTAGAAGCGGCTCAATTTGAAGATCCAAACGTACAACTAGGCGATTTCATCGAAGATGAAGTGGAGTCTATTGAGTTTGGTCGTGTGGCTATTCAAACTTTCGGTCAAGTCGTGAAAACGAAAATCCGTGAAGCAGAGAAAACCAAAATTATTGATGAATTCCGTTCTGATTTAGGCAAGATTATTATCGCAACGGTTAAGAAAGTAACTCGTGATAATATTTTCCTTGAGTTAGCTGGCAAAACTGAAGACATCAAAGGCGAAGCGGTTATTGTGCGTGAAGATATGATTCCTCGTGAAAACTTCCGTCCGGGCGACCGTGTGCGTGGTGTGTTATATGAAATCAAACCTGAATCAAAAGGCCCTCAGCTTTTCGTTACTCGTGCAAAACCAGTAATGCTTGAGGAGTTATTTAAACTTGAAGTACCTGAAATTGGCGAAGGTGTCATTGAAATCAAAGGTTCAGCTCGTGATGCAGGTTCTCGTGCGAAAATTGCGGTGAAAACGCACGATAAACGTATTGATCCAGTAGGTGCATGCGTGGGTATGCGTGGTGCTCGTGTTCAAGCTATTAGCAATGAACTTGGTGGCGAGCGTGTTGATATTGTTTTATGGGACGAAAACCCGGCTCAATTCGTGATTAATGCAATGGCTCCAGCAGATGTAAGCTCTATTGTGATTAACGATGACGCTCACTCAATGGATATTGCGGTTGAAGCGAAAAATTTAGCTCAAGCTATTGGTCGTAACGGTCAAAACGTGCGTTTAGCAACCCAATTAACAGGTTGGGCGTTAAATGTGATGACAAACGAAGAATTAACTCAGAAAAATGCAGAAGAAGACGGTAAAATTATCAACTTATTAACCTCTGCATTGGAAATTGATGAAGAGTTTGCTCAAGTTTTAATTGAAGAAGGCTTTACTTCATTAGAAGCGATTGCCTATGTACCAGTTGATACCTTAACGGCGATTGATGGTTTAGAAGATGAAGATTTAGTTGAAGAGCTTCAATCTCGTGCGAAGAATGCGATTACGAAAAAAGCGTTAGAAGAAGAGCAATTATTAAAATCAGCTCAAATTGAAGATAAATTATTAACGCTTGAAGGTATGGATCGTCATATCGCATTCAAATTAGCGGAAAAACAGATCACGACACTTGAAGAACTTGCAGAGCAAGGTATTGATGATTTAGCCGATATTGAAGAGCTTTCAGAAGAGAAAGCGGGCGAGTTAATTATGGCTGCACGTCAAATTTGTTGGTTCAACTAAGCTAAGCAAAGAGGATAAAAAATGACTGAAGAGAAAAAAACACTTTCGCTTGGCGGTGCTCGCAAAGCAAGTAAAGTGAATACAACAACCACGAGCGGTAAAGTAAAAGCGGTTGAAGTAATCGAGAAAAAACCAAAAATTGATGCAAAAGCATTGCAAGAGAGAGCGGCTAAAGAAGCGGCTGCTGCAAAAGCGAAAGCAGAAAAAGAGGCAGCTGAGAGATTAGCTTGTGAAAAAGCAGAAGCGGAAGCCAAAGAAAAAGCGGCTAAAGAAGCAGCTGCAAAAAAAGCGACAGAACAGACCACTAGTAAAACACCAGCTGCCCCTGTAATGCCAAACAGCAAAGCAAAAGAAGAAAAACCAAAAGCTCCAGCTCAAGTGAAGCAAGAAAAAGCCCTTGATCCTGAAAAAGAAGCGAAGCGTAAAGAAGAAGCAGAATTACGCCGTAAGCAAGAAGAGCTTGCACAGCAAAAAGCGGAAATGGAAGCGAAACGTGCAGCAGAAAATGCCCGCCGTTTAGCTGAAATTGCGCGTGAAGAAGCAGAAGATAACGGTAGCGAAGATTTTGACGATGAACGTTTTACCTCTTCTTACGCCCGTGAAGCTGATCGTGATAATGATCGCCGTAGCGAAAATAGTCGTGGTCGCAATAATAAAGGTGCAGTGGCTAAAGCGAAGAAAGGCGGGCGTGAAGATGATAAAAACGAACGCAGTGCAGATCGCCGTAACCAAAAAGAAGTGAAAGGTAAACGCAAACACGGTAAGAAAGGTGCTGCGTTGCAACAAGCATTCACTAAACCTGCTCAAGTAGTGAA
Source organism: Mannheimia sp. E30BD (assembly GCF_041807785.1). Lineage (NCBI taxonomy): Bacteria > Pseudomonadati > Pseudomonadota > Gammaproteobacteria > Pasteurellales > Pasteurellaceae > Mannheimia > Mannheimia sp. E30BD. The sequence goes on along the minus strand of NZ_JBGTYX010000005.1, from coordinate 80,490 downwards.
GGCTGATGTTGTGATTGGCGAAACCATTACTGTGGCTGAACTTGCGAATAAAATGGCGGTTAAAGCGACAGAAATCATCAGAATGATGATGAAAATGGGCGAAATGGTAACCATCAACCAAGTTATCGATCAAGAAACAGCACAATTAGTGGCGGAAGAGTTAGGTCATAAAGTTATTCTGCGTAAAGAAAATGAGTTAGAAGAAGCGGTTTTAGAAGATCGTGATACTAATGCAGAAAAAGTAACTCGTGCACCGGTAGTAACCATTATGGGACACGTTGACCACGGTAAAACCTCATTGCTTGACTACATTCGTAAAGCAAAAGTGGCAGCAGGTGAAGCAGGTGGTATTACTCAGCACATCGGTGCATACCACGTTGAAACTGATGACGGTAAAATGATTACCTTCTTAGACACACCGGGGCACGCAGCATTTACCTCAATGCGTGCTCGTGGTGCGAAAGCAACGGATATCGTAGTACTTGTAGTTGCCGCTGATGATGGTGTGATGCCTCAAACAATCGAAGCTATCCAACACGCAAAAGCAGCAGGTGCACCATTAGTGGTTGCGGTAAACAAAATCGATAAGCCGGAAGCAAATCCAGATCGTGTTGAGCAAGAGCTACTACAACACGAGGTTATTTCTGAGAAATTTGGTGGTGATGTACAATTCGTACCTGTTTCGGCGAAAAAAGGTATGGGGATCGATGACTTATTAGAAGCTATTATTCTTCAATCTGAAGTGCTTGAATTAACCGCTGTGAAAGACGGTATGGCAAGCGGTGTGGTAATCGAATCTTACTTAGATAAAGGTCGTGGACCTGTTGCAACTATCCTTGTTCAATCAGGTACGTTAAACAAAGGTGATATCGTACTTTGTGGTTTTGAATACGGACGTGTGCGTGCAATGCGTGATGAAAATGGTAAAGACATTGAATCCGCAGGCCCATCAATTCCGGTTGAGGTGTTAGGTCTTTCAGGCGTACCGGCAGCAGGTGATGAAGCGACCGTTGTGCGTGATGAGAAGAAAGCTCGTGAAGTGGCATTATATCGTCAAGGTAAATTCCGTGAAGTGAAACTTGCTCGTCAGCAAAAAGCGAAACTGGAAAATATGTTCAGCAATATGGCAGCAGGCGATGTGGCAGAGTTGAACATCATTGTAAAAGCAGACGTACAAGGTTCTGTAGAGGCTATCAGCCAATCATTAATGGAGCTTTCAACAGACGAAGTGAAAGTGAAAATTATCGGTTCGGGCGTGGGTGGTATCACAGAAACGGATGCAACCTTAGCTGCGGCTTCTAATGCGATTATGGTTGGCTTTAACGTGCGTGCAGATGCGTCAGCTCGCCGTGTGATTGAAGCAGAAAACATCGATTTACGTTACTACTCAATCATTTATGAACTATTAAATGACGTGAAAGCGGCTATGAGCGGTATGTTACAGCCTGAATTCAAACAAGAAATTATCGGCTTAGCAGAAGTGCGTGATGTATTCCGCCACCCGAAATTTGGTGCAATCGCAGGTTGTATGGTAACTGAAGGTGTGGTTAAACGTAACAACCCAATCCGTGTATTGCGTGATAACGTTGTAATCTTTGAAGGCGAACTAGAATCTCTACGTCGTTTCAAAGATGACGTATCTGAGGTGCGTAACGGTATGGAATGTGGTATCGGCGTTAAAAACTACAACGACGTAAAAGTTGGCGATCAAATCGAAGTGTTTGAAATCGTTGAAGTGAAACGCTCAATCTAACCTAATTTTGAGTAGGGGCGTATTGCATACGCCCTTTGTATTTTTAGGGCGTGAGCATCACGCCCCTACAAAAGGGGAAAATATGTCCAGAGAATTTAAACGTAGCGACCGTGTAGCTCAAGAGTTACAAAAAGAGGTGGCAGTGATTTTACAACGAGAAGTGAAAGATCCTCGTATCGGTATGGTAACGGTGTCTGATGTGGAAGTGTCTAGAGATTTAGCCTATGCGAAAATCTTTGTTACTTTCTTATTTGATAATGATCGTGAAGCTATTGCACAAGGAATGAAAGGCTTAGAAAAAGCCAGCCCATATATCCGCACTCTATTAGGCAAAGCAATGCGTTTACGCATTGTGCCTGAATTGCGTTTTATCTATGATGAATCATTAGTAGAAGGTATGCGTATGTCTAACCTTGTATCTAGTGTGATCAAAAATGACGAAGAAAAGCATAAAGAGGACTAATTGTGTCTAGACCTCGTAAGCGTGGCCGTGATATTCACGGCGTTTTCTTATTAGATAAACCACAAGGAATGTCTTCAAACGATATTCTGCAAAAGGTAAAACGGATTTTCCAAGCAAATAAAGCAGGGCATACAGGAGCGTTAGATCCACTTGCTACAGGTATGTTGCCGATTTGTTTGGGCGAAGCAACGAAATTTTCCCAGTTTTTATTGGACTCAGATAAACGTTATCTGGTTACTGCGAAACTAGGAGAAAGAACCGATACTTCTGATGCTGAAGGGGAAGTGGTTGGAACTCGAGACGTGAATGTAACAGAAGCAGATATTTTAGCGAATTTACACCAATTTCGAGGCGATATTCTGCAAGTGCCAACAATGTTTTCCGCATTAAAACATAACGGAAAACCGTTATATGAATATGCCAGAGCAGGGATTACGGTAGAGCGTGAAGCTCGCCCGATTACGATTTTTGAGCTGAATTTTATTGAGTACAACGCACCATTTCTAACCTTAGAAGTGCATTGTTCAAAAGGGACTTACATTCGTACCCTTATTGATGATTTAGGCGAAGTGCTGGGCTGTGGTGCTCACGTTACTATGTTACGCCGCACTGCGGTGGCTAATTACCCTATTGAAAAAATGATGAGCTATACTGATTTGCAAAATTTAGCAGAAAATCAACCGCTTGTAGAGCTAGATAAGCATTTATTAGCAATGGATACTGCTGTTTCTTCATTGCCAAAAATAAATTTAACCGAACAGCAAACTAAAGCGGTTGGCTTTGGTCAAAGAGTTAGGTTTGACAATCTTAATCACATTTATGGTTTAGTGCGTTTATACTCCGATAATGCACAATTTTTAGGTGTGGCAGAAATTACAATAGATAACGTAATTCGCCCAAATAGAATGGTTAATTTGATAGACATAGAATGAAAAAGAAAATTTTTATCTTACCTTTAACAATTATTACCTTAGCTCTGGCAGGTTGCTCAAGCGATAATTCTGAACATTATTCTCGCTTAAACTTAGATGCTCAATATACGAAATCACGCTCAGTGAGCAATTTTAATGACTATGTGCATTTTTTGAAGCAGAAAGCAGCCGGTGCAGGTGTTTCTGCAAAAACATTAAATGAGCAGAAATTCATTAATTATAATGCGAGAGCAGTGCAATTAGACCAGCAGCAAGCGGCTCGTAAGCGTGATCCAAACACTCCGCCTCCACCGCCAAATCGAAATGGTGTAACGAATTACTTGAATAAAGTATTAAATCAAACCAAAGTCAATCAAGCGGTGGAACGTTGGTATGAATATAGTGCAGATTTAACTCGTGCGAGCCAAAAATATGGTGTGCAAAAAGAGTATATTTTAGCCCTTTGGGGAATGGAGAGCAGCTTCGGGCGTAATCAAGGCGATTTTGATGTACTTTCCGTATTAGCCACACTTGCGTTTGATGGTCGCCGTGAGAAATTGTTCACGCAAGAATTCGTTAATGCAATGAAAATGCTTGATAATGGCACAATTAGACGCTATGAATTGTTGGGTTCTTGGGCTGGGGCAATGGGACAAACCCAATTTATACCAACTTCCTATTTAACCTATGCGGCTGATGGCAACAATGATGGTAAAAAAGATATTTGGGATAATGAAGCTGATGCTTTTGCTTCTATTGCAAATTATCTCTCAACCGTGGGCTGGGATAACCAATTACCTTGGGGCGTTGAGGTAAAATTATCTGCTCCGATGGATTTAAGTTTCTCCGGCATTGAAGCTAACAAAGCAAGAACGCTGGCAGAATGGCAGTCATTAGGTGTCTATTTAGCTTATCCGAATGACCAGGAAGTAGCGAAAATGGCTCGCTTAAATGGGAAAAAAGTTTGGTTAATTCGCCCAGATCAAGAAGCAGGTAGAGCATTTTTAGTGTCTAGCAATTTCCGCACATTGATGGATTGGAACAGATCAAATAACTTTGGTATTAGTATCGGCAAATTTGCGGATAGAATTTTAGCTTCAGTTAGTCAATAAGTTAAAAAGCATAGCAGAGCGCTCTACTATGCTTTTTTTTGAGCTTTATGTTCTTCACGTCTTCGTTTAAAGAAATCGCTGATTTTTTGGCTACACGCCTTTCCTAATATATTACCTTGTATTTCTAAAAAATGGTTCATTTTATAATCTTCAAACAGATGATAACGTGAACCTACTGCCCCTGTTTTATAATCGCCCGCTCCAAACACTAAGCGGCTAATCCGGCTATGTAAAATAGCTCCCGCACACATCGGGCAAGGCTCAAGTGTTACATAGAGCGTGCAATCTAATAAGCGATAATTACCAATGGTTTGCCCTGCTTGTCGGATTGCTTGCATTTCAGCGTGGGCGGATGGGTCAGATAATTGGATGGTTTGATTCCAACCTTTGCCAATAATATTTTGATTTTTATCGACTAATACCGCACCCACAGGAATTTCACCTTTTGCTTCAGCTAAATCAGCTAAATCTAGAGCATATTGCATAAAGGCAATATCTTGTTCGGAAGTTATGGTTGAGCAAGAAATTTGGTTAGGTTTGATAAACATAGTTGTAAAAAATATAAGAAAAAGACCGCTTGTAAGTAGTGTAATATGAAAAATGCCCTATTGACTAGGGCATTTTGTTAATTAATCACGGCGACCACGTTTTTCGCTGAAACGCTTTTCTTTAAAGCCGCCTTTACGGTCTTTATTAAAACCACCATCACGGCGGCCGCCTCTATCGTTACGATCACGGCGATCACCTCTGCCACGACCTTCGAACGGATTCGCATTACTTGCTGCATTTGCAGGGCCTAACAAGCTCATTTGCATCGGCTTGCTTAATACACGTGCTTTGCTAGCAAAATGCTGCACTAAATGTTTTGGCATACCTTGAGGCAATTCAATCGTTGAGTAGGTGTCGTGTAATTTGATATGTCCGATATAACGGCTGCTGATATCACCTTCATTTGCAATTGCTCCCACGATATGACGTACTTCCACGCCATCTTCACGGCCAAGCTCAATGCGATATAAGTCCATTGCAATACTATTATTTTCACGCTGTTCACGGTTGTTACGGCGGTCATTTCTATCATTACGATCACGACCACGTTCTGAACGAGTGGCACGAATAACAGGATCTGGCGGAAGAATTAATTTTTGTTTTTCTTGTAATAACATCATCATCGCAGCCGCTAACTCTTCGTGGTCTTGGTCTGCGGTAAATAAATCTTCCAGTAACTCACGATATTTCTCTAAATCGTGATGTTCTAATTGCTTAGAAATACGGGCTTTGAATTTCTCACGGCGTTTTTCCATTAATACTTCGTGGTTTGGAATTGCCACTTCATTAATTGGTTTTTTGATCAAGTTTTCAATATTGCGTAATAAGCGGCGTTCACGAGGCTCAACAAATAATAAGGCACGACCTGAACGACCTGCACGCCCTGTACGACCGATACGGTGTACATAAGATTCTTCTTCAAGTGGAATATCGTAGTTCACCACAAGGCTGATTCGTTCAATATCAATACCACGAGCAGCAACATCGGTTGCAACTAAAATATCTAAACGACCTGAGCGCAGTTTTTCTAATGTTTGCTCACGAGCTTGTTGAGTCATATCGCCATTTAATGCAGCGGTACGGTAGCCGTTACGTTCACACAGTTCGGTAATATCAATAGTGCCAGTTTTGGTGCGAGTAAAGATAATTGCAGCATCAAATTCTTCAACTTCTAAGAAACGCAATAATGCATCATTTTTACGGAAACCGTTTACTAACCAATAGCTTTGTTCAATATCCGGCGCAGAACGTTCAGTCGCTTTAATTTTGACCTCTTGCGGATCTTTCATAAAGCGGCGGGTAATACGGCGAATTGGCTCTGGCATTGTTGCAGAGAAAAGAGCAGTTTGATGATCTTCAGGTAATTCAGCCATTACGGTTTCAACATCATCAATAAAGCCCATACGAAGCATTTCATCAGCTTCATCTAATACGATAAATTTCAATTCAGATAAATCTAAAGTACCACGACGAATATGGTCAAGAATACGACCTGGCGTTCCTACCACAACTTGTGAACCTTGTTTTAAAGCACGGAGTTGAATATCGTAACGCTGTCCACCGTAAATAGTAACAACACGAGTACCCTTAAGATTTTTCGCAAATTGTTCACAGGCATCTGCCACTTGAATTGCTAACTCACGAGTAGGAGCCATTACTAACATTTGTGGATGGCGTTGCGTTGGATCGATTTGAGCTAATAGGGGCAGAGAGAACGCTGCTGTTTTTCCACTTCCTGTTTGTGCCATACCTAGCACATCTTGACCAGCTAATAAATGAGGAATACATTCTTGTTGTATTGGCGATGGCTTTACAAAGCCCATATCGTTTACAGCATCAAGAATAGATTGAGGTAAGCCTAAGTCGGCAAAAGTTAAAGATTCAGTTGTCATAAAAAACCATAGTTTGAGGAATGATTAAACAGAATAAAAGCTAATCATTCAATGAAAATTATATTGTTGAAATGTAGGTAGAAAAGATGAAATAAAAAAGCGTAATGCTCTAAAAATCCCCTGAGTATAAGCGGTCGGTTTTTGTAAAAAATTTACAAAATTTGACCGCTTGTCTGTCCTAATTTTCCCTATTCTTTATCAACAATGGGAGATGTTTGAGTCATACCACGAATTTGTGATAGTTCAAACAGGGCAAAACGATACTCAACGAAGTTAAACACTTGATTTGCTAAAGCAAGGCGGAAGAGGCTGATTGCCTCATCTTTACGATCTAATTTGAGTTGTTGTTTTGCTAAGTAGAAATACGTTTCTGTCAGTATTTCAGCATATTGTGAGCTATTTTCTTTAGCTTCATTATCTATTATAGCACGAAGTTCGGCTAAATTTAGCTTGCCTAAAAAATAATTTACGATATTAGTCCCCCAATAATCGGGCGAAAGAGCTTTGGCTCTTTGTTGTAAATTATTTTTAGCCTCCGAAGGTGTAAATTCTAGTTCATTAAAATAGAGCCATAACACACGATAAGGGTCTTTTTTATCCTCCTCGTAAAAATGCAATAAGTCACGCTGAGCTTCAGAATAGCGACCACTATAGTAAAATGCTAAACCACGATTTAGATAAGTATAGCTATATTCGTTATCTAGCTCCAATACAGCATTAAAGGCATCAATTGAGCTATCATAATCGCCTTCTAGTAGAAGGTATAATCCCATATAGTTATAAGCCGCTGCCATTCGCTGATTAATCGAAATCGCTTGAGCAAAATCATAACGAGCTAAAGACCAAAGCCCTAAACTATCGTAAATGACCCCTCTTCCAAAATAGAGATCTGCTTGTTCAGAAGGCGTTAATGGTGCTTCTTCCAATACTTGGCTCAGCCTTACCATCATTGCCTCTTGTTCAAAACGAAGTTGAGGATTAAGTTCTGCTAATGCTAAATTCTTAATAGAAACGAGGTCAGAGTAACGCCCTGTACAACCCGTTAGCACAAGAACAGAAATTAAACTAAGTAAAAAGAAACGAATTCGAAACAACTTAAACAGTTGTGCCATTTTTACATTGCCTTTAATTATAGACATAAAAACGGAATAGCAGGCGTTTAATACCTGACTATTCCCCTTTACTTTTAGAACTAGATATTTTCTTGTTCTACAGTAATAACTTCTTCAGCTTCAGCTACAGTTTCTGTATCTTCTACGGAATTGGTGTTATTAAGATCTTTCATCGTTAAGCGGATACGACCTTGTCGATCGATTTCTACCACTTTCACTTGTACTTCTTGACCTACTTGTAGGTAATCAGCCACACGTTCTACACGCTCGTTAGTAATTTGCGAAATGTGAACTAAGCCTTCTTTACCACCTAAGATTGATACGAATGCACCGAAATCTACCACACGAGTTACTTTACCATTATAGATTTGGTTTACTTCTACTTCAGCCACGATTTCTTCGATACGAGCCATTACTGCTTTCGTTGCATTACCGTCAGTTGCAGCAATTTTCACTGTGCCGTCATCATCGATGTCGATTGAAGTATTGGTCTCTTCGGTTAAGGCACGAATGGTTGCACCGCCTTTACCAATCACATCTTTGATTTTCTTCGGATCAATCTTCATTGTGTGAATGCGTGGAGCGTAGTCAGAAATATCTGAACGAGGTGCAGGAATTGCTTGCTCCATCACGCTTAAAATATGCATACGAGCACCTTTTGCTTGGTTTAACGCAATACGCATAATTTCTGGTGTGATACCTTCAATTTTGATATCCATTTGAAGAGCGGTAACACCGGTACGCGTACCTGCTACTTTAAAGTCCATATCACCTAAGTGATCTTCATCGCCTAAGATGTCTGAAAGTACCACGAATTTCTCGTCTTCTTTCACTAAGCCCATTGCAATACCCGCAACCGCTGCTTTAATTGGCACGCCAGCGTCCATTAACGCTAATGAGGCACCACATACAGACGCCATTGAAGAAGAACCGTTAGATTCTGTGATTTCAGATACCACACGCACCACATACGGGAACTCTTCGGCGGTTGGCATTACCGCTAATACGCCCCGTTTTGCTAAACGACCGTGACCAATTTCACGACGTTTTGGCGAGCCGATACGACCTGTTTCGCCTACAGAATATGGAGGGAAGTTGTAGTGGAATAAGAAGCGATCTGATTTCTCGCCGGTTAATTCATCAATGATTTGTGCATCACGCTCAGTACCTAAAGTTGCCACCGCTAATGCTTGGGTTTCACCACGGGTGAATAGTGCAGAACCGTGAGTTCTTGGTAATACACCAGTGCAGATATCTAACGCACGCACGGTATCTACAGTACGACCATCAATACGAGGCTCGCCTGCAATAATACGGCTACGCACGATTTGGCTTTCTAATGCGGTGATGATGTCGATGATAGCACCTTCTGAAACGGTTTCATCTTCGCCGGTGATTTGAGCAATCACTTCTGCTTTGATCGCATCAATTTGCTCATAGCGAACTTGTTTTTCAACGATACGGTACGCATCACCTAAACGAGCTTCTGCTAACGCTTTTACTTTGTTGATTAAATCGGTATTTGGCTCTGGAGCAACCCAATCCCAACGAGGTTTGTCTGCCTCTTTCACAAACTCTTTGATGTTTTCAATCACAATTTGTTGTTGCTCGTGACCGAACACCACCGCAGCTAACATTTGCTCTTCGGTTAAGATGTCCGCTTCGGATTCCACCATCAATACCGCTTTATCCGTACCGGCAACCACTAAGTCTAAACGGCTGATTTTTTGCTCGCTGGTGGTTGGGTTTAAAACGAATTGATCGTTGATGAAGCCAACACGAGCCGCACCGATTGGGCCGTTAAACGGCACGCCGGATAATGAAAGGGCAGCCGATGCACCGATCATTGCAACCAGATCAGGACTAATTTGTGGGTTTACAGAAACCACAGTTGCAATTACTTGAATTTCGTTGAAGAAACCTTCAGGGAATAATGGACGAACTGGACGGTCGATCAGGCGTGCAACTAACGTTTCGCCTTCAGATGGGCGACCTTCACGTTTGAAGAAACCACCTGGAATACGACCGGCTGCGTAAGTACGCTCTTGATAATCCACGGTTAATGGGAAGAAATCTTGCCCTTCCTTAACATCTTTTTTCGCAACCACAGTCACGAAAACTGTGGTGTCGTCCATACTTGCCATTACTGCAGCCGTAGCTTGACGTGCGATAGCACCGGTTTCTAAGGTTACGGTGTGCTGACCGTATTTAAATTGTTTTACAATTGGAGTCATTCTGTTTTTTTCCTTTTAAAGAATTTACTATTATTTTCGTTTTATTTCTCTAAATTGCGACTAGCAAAAAAACTCTCAAACATTAAAAGAATTTTTGATAGCCGCCTCTCAATATAAAAAATAAAACTTGTCTATTGTACAGAAGTTTTCATAAAAAATCGCCTATTTTTTACTTATGCAAGCGGTTATTTTTTGATGATTTTTTGCAAAATGATCAACAAAAATGACCGCTTGCGTTTCGAGCTAGACTAAAATCGCTAAATCGTAGAAAATAACGCTCATTTTCCCATAAGAATAAAATAGAAATGACCACAGAAATCAATTATGAAGGCATTGAACAAATGCCGATTAAGCGTTTTACCGAAGACGCTTACCTCAACTATTCAATGTATGTGATTATGGATAGGGCATTGCCGTTTATTGGCGATGGCTTAAAACCTGTACAACGCCGTATTATTTATGCGATGTCTGAACTGGGCTTAAATGCCTCTGCGAAATATAAAAAATCGGCTCGTACGGTGGGTGATGTGTTAGGTAAATTCCACCCGCACGGCGACAGTGCCTGTTATGAAGCAATGGTATTAATGGCTCAGCCGTTTTCTTACCGCTATCCACTCGTTGATGGACAAGGTAACTGGGGAGCACCCGATGACCCGAAATCCTTTGCCGCAATGCGTTATACCGAATCTAAACTTTCTAAAATTGCTGAGGTGCTATTAGGCGAGTTAGGTCAAGGCACCGTTGATTATCAACTAAACTTTGATGGTTCACTCGAAGAGCCGAAATATCTACCAGCCCGTTTACCGCATATTTTATTAAACGGCACAATGGGGATTGCGGTGGGTATGGCAACCGATATTCCGCCTCATAATATTAATGAACTAGCTGATGCAAGCGTGATGCTATTGGATAATCCTAAAGCGACTTTAGACGATATTCTGACCGTCGTGCAAGGCCCTGATTACCCAACGGAAGCAGAGATTATCACGCCAAAAGCGGAAATTGCGAAAATGTATGAGCAAGGGCGTGGTTCGATAAAAATGCGTGCGGTGTGGAAAAAAGAAGAGGGCGAAATTGTGATTTCAGCTTTGCCACATCAAGCATCGCCGTCAAAAATTATTGAGCAAATCGCCACTCAAATGAGAAATAAAAAATTGCCGATGGTGGACGATATTCGTGATGAATCTGACCACGAAAACCCAATTCGCATTGTGATTGTGCCTCGCTCGAATCGTATTGATTTTGATGCTTTGATGGATCACTTGTTTGCAACGACAGATCTGGAAAAAAGTTATCGTGTAAATATGAATATGATTGGTTTAGATGGCAAACCAGCGGTAAAAAATCTACTTACGATTTTAACCGAATGGCTGACATTCCGCCGTACGACAGTAACTCGCCGTTTAAATTACCGATTAGACAAAATTTTAAACCGCTTGCATATTTTAGACGGTTTGATGATTGCTTTCTTAAACATCGATGAAGTGATTGAGATCATTCGTAACGAAGACGATCCAAAAGCAGAGTTAATGGCTCGTTTCAATTTAAGCGAACTACAAGCCGAAGCTATTCTGAACTTACGTTTACGCCACTTGGCAAAATTAGAAGAGTATCAATTACAGGCGGAAAAATCAGATCTTGAAAATGAGCGTGATGAATTACAGCTTATTTTAGGTTCGGAACGCCGTTTAAACACATTAATTAAGAAAGAAATTCAAGCAGACGCTAAAACCTTTGCCAGCCCACGCCGTTCGCCATTGGTGGAGCGTGCAGAGTCTAAAGCGATTGCAGAAAGTGACTTAACGCCAACGGAAGATGTAACCGTTATCCTGTCTGAAAAGGGCTGGGTACGCTGTGCAAAAGGGCACGATATTGATGTACAAGCACTAAGCTACCGAGCAGGCGACGGCTACCTTGCCCACGCACGAGGTAGAAGCAATCAACCAGTGGTGTTCTTAGATAGCACAGGGCGAGCTTATGCCTTAGAGCCAACTTCACTCCCTTCAGCCCGCTCTCAAGGCGAACCGCTTACAGGGAAAATTACTTTACCTGAAGGGGCAACGGTGCAACAGGTATTAATGGCAAATTCAGACACTAAAGTGTTAATGGCGTCTGATTCAGGCTATGGCTTTATTTGTACCTTTGAAGACTTGGTTTCACGCAACAAAGCAGGGAAAGCGGTCATTTCTTTAACAGAAAATGCAAAAGTGCTACCGCCGCAACTACTTGAAAATGATGAAAATTTATCACTTGTCGCAATGAGTAATGTTGGCAGAATGCTTGTTTTCCCAGTAAGCGAACTTCCTGAATTATCTAAAGGAAAAGGCAATAAAATCATCAACATTTCTGCAGCCGCAGCAAAATCAGGTGATGAATATCTCGCCCGTTTATTGGTCATCAAACCAACGAACTCTCTCGTGTTTGTTTCGGGCAAACGTAAGATTACGTTAAAACCGACTGACATCGACAACTACCGAGGCGAGCGTGCTAGAAAAGGTTCACAACTTGTAAGAGGGTTGAGTATTAATTCGACTGTGGAGATTGTGGAGTAAAGAGAATAAGCGATTAATTTTTTGCAAAAAATAACCGCTTGTGATACTTAAATTATTTAATCTGCATTTAAAAACAGCGCTTTTTCTACCACAGGAATGCCTTGCTTATAACGTTGCATAAAGCGTTCATAACCTTCACTCATGGTTTTATCCGGTTGAACCAGATTGAGTTTGGTGGTGTTGAAAATGCAATTATCTAAATATTCTTCTAAACTGTAACGGTCTGATACTCTGAGAAAGTCTGCCAGTAGTGCAATTCCCCAAGCTCCGCCATTTGAAGCAGTACTTGCGGTAGCCAATGGAATATTCAGTGCGGAAGACAGAATTTTTTGTGCAACACCTTCTGTTTTAAATATACCACCGTGACCGAGAATGCGGGAAATTTCCACTTTTTCTTGGTTAATGAGAATGTCCATTCCTAATTTCATTGCACCGAAAGCGGTGTAGAGATGGGTTCGCATAAAGTTTGCTAAGTTAAAATGGGCATTCGTTGGGTGCAAGAAAACCGGACAGCCTTCGGATAAACCGACATTATGTTCACCGGAGTGGAAGCCGTAGGATAATAGCCCTCCGCAATCTGCATCGCCTTGTAAGGCGTGGAGAAATAACATTTCATAAAGTTCTTCGGTGCAGATATTTACGCCAAAAACCGATAAGCATTCGCCGAATAAATTCACCCACGCATTAATATCAGAGGTGCAATTATTAGCGTGAGCCATTGCCACTAATTTACCTGCCGGGGTCGTCACAATATCCAGCTCTGAATAGGCTTTGGATAGGGCTTTTTCTAACACAATCATTGCAAATGCGGAGGTGCCGGCAGAAATATTACCGGTTTTTTCTTTGATACAGTTGGTTGCAATCATACCTGTTCCGGCATCACCCTCCGGAGGACAAAGTGGAATGCCAGCTTGCAAATTACCGGTTGGATCTAACAATTTTGCACCTTTTTCGGTTAATTTGCCCGCTTGTTCACCAGCAACACGAACTTGTGGCAAAATCGCCTCCAATTTCCAAGGCATACGGTAGTCGGCAATGGCTCGATCAAATTGAGCCAGCATTGTTGGATTGTAGGATTTCAACTCAGTATCTATCGGGAACATACCGGAAGCATCGCCAATCCCTAACACTTTGTGATCGGTCAGTTGCCAATGCACATAACCTGAGAGGGTTGTCAGGTAATCAATTTCCGGCAAGTGAGGCTCTTGGTTAAGCAATGCTTGGTGTAAATGAGCAATGCTCCAACGTTGCGGAATTGGGTATTGAAAGAGTGCGGTCAATTTTTCCGATGAGGTTAAGGTAATGTTGTTTCGCCAAGTTCTGAAGGCAACCAGCTGATTTCCGTGTTTATCGAAAGGTAAGTAGCCATGCATCATCGCACTAATTCCGAATGCTTTGGCTATGCGAATGGTTGTGTGATATTTTTCTTTGACTGTCTTGCTTAAATCCATATAAGCAGCTTGTAGTTTTTCCCATATTTCATTTTGATGATAGGTCCAAATACCGTCAATCAGTCGATTTTCCCAATCCGCCCCACCGGTTGCTAAAATCGTCCCATCTGAGCTAATTAACACCGCTTTAATTCGGGTTGAACCCAATTCAATACCAATAACAGTATTACCTTGTTCAATAAGTTGTTTTTCATTTTGCATAATCTACCACCATTACTGTGTTAGTCGGAAAAGGCGATTTTTTTGGAGGAAGATAAAGAATAACAATAAGCTTCCCCATAAAATCATTGTAATGTAACTGCTGATGCCGAGCATATTTAAGCCACTTTCAATCACTTGTAATAAAACTAAGGCGAGCATAATCCCTAATAGTTTCCCTTTACCGCCATCAGGATTAATGCCACCTAATACTGTGGCTAAAATAGAGATCAATAAATAGGAATCACCATAAGAGGCTTTTGCAGAATTGAGTTTAGACATCATCAAAATAGCTGCAAATACACAGAGAATTGAGGAGATAACATAAACCCAAATCAGCACTTTTTTGGTATTAATACCCGAATAATAGGTGGCTTTTTCATTATTGCCGATGAAATAAACTGCTTTACCCATTGCAGTTTTTTCTAAGAAAAACCAAATCAGCCCAGCAAGAAAGAGAAAGATTAGAATGGGTAGCGGAATCCATAAAAAGGTTGAAGCATTAATACTCAACATTGTTTCCGGAAAGTTCGCAATGGTTGAACCGTTAGTGACTAGAATATTAATGCCGTTAATTAAAGTCATTGTGCCTAAGGTTGCCAAAATTGGTGAAACACGAATAATGGTAATTAATGTGCCGTTGAGTAATCCAATGGCTAAGGCACAGCAAAGGCTTAATAAAATAGCAATAAATAACCAAGAAATACCGGTATATTGCGTAATAAAGTAGGCAATAATTAATGAGCAAGCATTCATTCCGGCAATAATGGAAAGATTTATTCCACCTGTTAACATCGGTAATGCCATTGCTAGGGTTAAAATACCTAATACTGGAATTTGTGATGCCATAGATTGAAAGTTACTGACAGACCAAAAAATATCCGGAATGAAAATACTAAAGGCGATAACTGCAACTGCGAAGAGTGCTAAGAGATAGAAAATCGTTGGATCCAGTTTACTTTTCATCGTTATGCTCCTTGTTTTTTCCGCTGACTTAAGGCTGTTGCACTAATACTTAAGATAATGATGATACCGGTAATAATGGTTTGCCAGTAAGACGATACATTCATTAAATTTAGCCCGTTTTGAATAATCGCCAGTAACATTACGCCCATTACTGTACCAAGCAGGGTGCCTCTACCACCTGATAAACTAGCACCGCCTAATACAACGGCAGCTAGGACGGTTAATTCATAACCCAGTAGTGAATCCGGTGCGACAGATTGTACGGTATAAGATTGCACTATGCCTGCCAAGCCTGCCATAAAGCCCATATAACCGTACGCAAATAGATGGAGAAATAAGAGATTAAACCCAATACGGGAGGTTGCATCCGGATTACCACCAAGAGCGTAAATTTTTCGACCAATAGTGAGTTTATTGGTAATTAAGCCGGTTAATATCACCGCCAAAATAGCCATTAATGCTTGAAACGATAATCCAAATTCCACTCCCTCAGCAGTTATCTGTTTAAAGAACACGATTTCTTGGGTAAACCATTCGGGATACTCATAAAGCCATACACCTTTGGTAAAATAGAGTAGTCCGCCATAAAAAATATTGAGTGTTGAGATCGTAATAATAATGGAAGGGACACTAAGCCGATTAACAAATAGAGCATTAATAAAACCCAATAATATGCCGATGGTGGAAGAAATAACAAAAACACCGGCAAATCCCACATCATATTTACCGATCAGAGTGACCATAACATATTGGGAAATAATAGTGATAGCAGGGAAAGAAATATCAATGCCGCCAGACAGCAATACCACAAATAAACCACAAGCTAAAATCATCAACATTGCGTAATTATTTACAACATCATAAAGGTTCTCAATAGTTGCAAAATCACGGGTAAATAGGGTTAATAATAGGATTAAAATCAGTAACGTACCGGAAAGAATATGATTATTGCTGATTTTCATAAATAACCTCCGCAATCGATTTTTCACTGGAATATGCCGGCAAGATTTCATCAACAATGCGGCCTTTTTTCATTACAATTACCCGATGGCTGTTGTAATAGGCTTCTTCTACTTCATCAGTCACAAAAATAACTGCAATGCCTTGCTGAGCCAATGATTTAATAATTTGGAAGATCCCTTCTTTATTGGCGATATCGACCCCAATAGTTGGAGCATCTAAAATCATAATTTTCGGTTCGATTGCCAGCCATTTTGCAATCGAAACCCGCTGTGCGTTCCCTCCGGAAAGGGTATTAACAGGCAAGTCTGAATCGGATACTTTAATCTTTAATGAATCAATCAAGGCTTGGCTACTTGCATAAGCCTTCGAGGATTGAATAATCTGTAATTTATCGGTGATTTTGTGAAAAATGGTCGAAATAATATTGTGATGAATCGACTCTGCCATAATCAGCCCGGTGTGCATTCGATCTTCCGAGACATAAGCAATCCCTTTGGCAATGGCATCACGGTTAGTGTTAAATATCACTTTTTCACCGTTTAATAAAATATCGCCGGATTGTGGTTGAGTAATGCCGAATAAACTTAGGCAAAGCTCAGTACGCCCTGAACCGAGCAATCCTGTAAGGGCAACAATTTCCCCTTCTCGTAGCGAAAAGTTAATCTCTTGATACTGATGAGGCAGCGTTAAATTGCGGACTTCCAATACGGTTTTTCTTTGCAAAAAATCCGGCAAATCTAACCGCTTGTAATCGATTTCCAGCCCGGTCATTAGGAAACCAAGGCGTTTTTCATTCATTTCACGGATAGGATACTGCCCAACCATATTGCTATCTTTCAGCACTAATACGCTATCGGAAACACTCATTACTTCTTGCAATTTATGACTGACAAAGATGATGCTAATGCCTTTGCTTTTAAGTTTGATGACGACATCTAACAGATCTTTGACCTCTTTTGCAGTAAGTGAGGCTGTCGGCTCGTCCATAATCAATAATCTGGCATTTTGTGCTAACGCTCGACAAATGGCGACTAACTGTTGTTGAGCGATCGGTAAATCTTCTAATATTGCATTCAGGTCTAGATTTGCATTAATGCTTTGAATAGCAGTGAGGGCAACCTGATGAATGTGATCTTGACTCACCCAACCGAATTTTCGATGCAGGTTAATGGCAATATTTTCTGCCACGGTTAAATTGGGGAAGAGGGCTAAATCTTGATAAATCACTTGAATGCCTTTATCAATAGACTCCTCTGGTGTCAGCTTGGAATATTGAGTTGCACCAATTTGAATTTCAGCCCCTTTATCCGGTTGATAAACGCCGGAAAGAATTTTGATCAAGGTTGATTTTCCACAACCATTTTGACCGGCAAGGCAAAGTGCTTCACCATAATCTAATGAGAGATTGACTTGATTTAATGCTTTTATGCCGTGGAATGTTTTACTGATATGCCGCATCGAAATAAATGCCATAAGTGCCTCCTGAGGTGAAAATATGGGCTGGTTATCAGCCCATATGTCAGCGCAAATTAATATAATTTATCGATATTTTCCTTGGTGACTTTCAACACATTGTGGAATTGAAGTAGTTTTTTCTCACTATCTACTTTGGCTTTACCAACCGTTGGGATCTCTAATCCATCCTCAATTTTTTCGCCTTTTAATACTTTGGCAGCGACAGCAGCTAAAGCATAACCTGCATTTGCCGGGTCATAGGTAATTCCCATTGTAATATCACCGCTTTTAATTAAATTGGCTGCTTGGGAAGGAATCATCATTCCGAAGACACTTAATTTATTTTTTAAGCGTTTTTCTTTCACTGCTAACCCTGCACCAATAGGACCTTGTGAACCAAAAGAAACGACCGCTTTAAGATCGGAATGGGCTTTCACTAAATCAATGGTGGTACGGCGTGCATCATTAATATTTTCGGCAACAGGCATTCTGCTGGTCACTTCAAACATATCCGGATAATGCTCTTTCTGATATTTCACGAATAAATCAGCCCACAGATTATGTTGAGGCACGGTTAAGCCACCTACATAAATCACATAGCCGCCTTTTCCTCCCATAGCTTTTGCTACTTCTTCTACATAGTCTGCCGCAAATTGTGCATTATCGATAATTTCAATATCCCAATCGGCACTAGGTTGTCCGACTGACTCATTGGTCAATACCACAATGCCGTTCTGTTTCGCTTTTTTCAGCACCGGTTCTAAGGCATTTGCATCGTTAGGGACGATGGAAATAGCACTAA
This sequence comes from Mannheimia sp. E30BD, assembly GCF_041807785.1. Taxonomy (NCBI): domain Bacteria; kingdom Pseudomonadati; phylum Pseudomonadota; class Gammaproteobacteria; order Pasteurellales; family Pasteurellaceae; genus Mannheimia; species Mannheimia sp. E30BD. The sequence goes on along the minus strand of NZ_JBGTYX010000005.1, from coordinate 62,077 downwards.
CTTTTTTCGCAATTAAATCTTCAATTAACTTTACTTGTTGTGGTGCATCGGTATTTGATGGACCAACTTGATAAGCATTGATATTGTTATCTTTACCTGCTTGCACAACACCCTCTGCCATACGATTAAACCACGGCATACCGTCAATTTTGGAGATATTAACGACATCATTGGCAAATGCCGAACCGTAACAGGCTAAAGCTAAAATACTTGAAAATAATGCGTGCTTGAACGTTGGTTTTTTCATTGTTCTTCCCTCATACATAAGAAGTTATTTCACTGAATATCGCTCAAAGAGCTTGATATCCCTTCTCTAATAGAAACAGCACTATTAAAGCTGTTTGTATCTTATGCTTTTGAATGAGAGAAAAACAGGTAACTTTTTGTTATCGATATGGAAAATTCTGCTATGCAAAGTAAAGTGAGATCAAGATCACATTTCACTGTCTTTACGCCGTTCTAAGGTTCTAAACTCAGAGGGAGACAGCCCGGTATGCTTTTTGAAAATTTTGGAAAAGTAGAGAGAATCCTCATAGCCTAAGGATTTGGCAATATTAGAGATAGAGATGTTAGAGAAATAAAGCAATTTTTTGGATTCGGAAATGCGTTGTAATTCCCGCCATTGCACTAAGCTGATCCCCAGCGATTGCTTGAAAAGATGGGAAAGCCTTGATGGCGATAAAAATACTTTTTCTGCCATTGCTTCTAAGCTCTCATTTTTAGCCAAATTCGTTAAGATTAAATCACAAACTGTTAAAATGCGTTGATCAATGACAGGAATAACCTCAATTTTCTCGGCGGAAATACATTTCATAAGTAAGTATTCCAACAAACTTGTTGCAATATCTTCTTTAAAAAATTTACTGGATTTAAGTTCTAATTCAATTTTACTGAAAAGTTGGCTGATTTCCTGAAAGTATCGGTCATCGCTAATAGTAATACGCCCTATTTTTTCTTCCATATCTGACCAATTCAGCCATTTATTCCACTTTGGATTTGGCAGAAAATAGACCCATTTGTAGTGCCAATATTGGCTTTCCGAATGGCGGTGATAGTGTTGAACGGCACCGGGTGTAAACAGGAGTAATTGTCCTCGATGGGCGGTAAAAGCGTGTTTACCATCAAAAACAGATCCATGTCCAAAAGTGGTTAGTTGCAACATATAGCCGTGCATTCCTTGTTGTCTATCGACAATAGAATCAAGATAGTTACCTTTCTCACATTGAGTGAGACCGGAAACAAGTTCTAAATTGAATGGATCATTATGAGAGAGTAGAGAAAGATTTTTGTACATCAGCTTTACCATAAAATTATTTTAATTAAACAGATACATTGCTATATTTGCTTATGATTTGGTTGTAGAGATTGGATGTGTTGTCCATTTTCATCAAAATTGCTCGGATTGAGCGATTGTTCAAACACGTCTTGTTGCCAATTGCCATTGATCATCGCATACCAATTGGTATCACTGTTACGCCCTTTATACACCATCGCTTGACGAAAACGCCCTTCGTAGTGAAAGCCCAAGTGTTCAACAGCTTTTTTGGACGGCTCATTTAAGCTGTCACATTTCCATTCATAATGGCTATATTGCAAGGTTTCAAATACATATATTGCACTTCGGTTACCATTTTACTGCGTTGCAAATGCGGCGAATAAATCATTCAGCCCATTTCTATCTCTCGGTTGTCAAGAGCAATGCACATTAGCGACAGTACCCCCTCCCCCCGCTGGCTCTGTTTTTCCACAATCACAAGCTGATAAGGGGAAATGCCCTCATTGCAAAAAATCCATAAAATCTGGCCGCTTGTTAAACGGCTCAATTGGCAGATAAGTTCAAAGATGCAAAGGACTGTTTTCGCCAAATGCTTCATATAAATCCTTACCGCGCATTGGCAATGTTCAACTTTTCAATGATAGACACCGGCCCCATAATTTGCTCAATATCGGGATATTGTCTTGAGATAAAATCAGGCAAAGAGTTGTCTATGGGCTGATGAAAAGCGTTGAGGTGTACAGTCATACTTTTTCCATAGTAGTTGATGATTCAATCTATTCTAATCGTTTTTTTACTTACTATGGTAGAGGATGTTGTTTGCTTAAGTGATAGGTAATGTAGAACAGAACAGGGCAGTATGTAACTGCCCATATATTTACAGTATTAGAACTTAATCACATCACCGTTTTTCGGCACAGTCACACGCTCTAAGCCCTCTTTTTGCACATAGTCACGCATCTGATCGCTACTGATAGAGGTTTGCGGCAGTGCGTCCATATGCACGGTTAAGATTTTCGCTTGTGGAGCGATTTTGTGTACTTTGGAAACATCTTCGGTACACATAATCGGGCTGCCTTCAAAATTCGGCAGTTTGGCACAGCCGGCATTCAGCACCACAAAGTCCGGTTTGTAAGTGTTGAACGAATGTTCGATTTCGTGGTTCCAATGGTATCTCCCACCAAATAGACGGTCGGTTTGCCTTCGGCTTTCATCACTACGCCCATCGCATCGCCGACCATTTCGGCAATTTTCGGGTTCGCATACATCGCATCGGTGCCGTGCTGGCCACGAGTACGGGTTAAGGTTACGCCTTCAAACGGGGTATCTTTCCCCACCACACGCACATCGGTAAAGCCTTGTGAGCGGATTAAACGGGCATCGCCGGCGTTCTGCACAAAAATCGGCAGATCTTTCGGCACACGTTGTTGTGCCACATCGTCCCAGTGGTCGGCGTGGGTGTGGGTGACGATCACCGCATCAACGCCTTTCAGCACTTCTTCAATGCTTTGATTCATCTCTACGGTCGGGTTACGCTTTTGAGCATTTGGCGGTAGGTAGCGATCTTTCTCGGCAAGGTACGGATCGACCAAAAAGGTTTTGCCCGCATACTCAATTTTAGCGGTCGCATTGCGAATATGTTGATATTGGTTATCGGCAGCTTGAGCGACACTAGCGGCAAACAGTGCCGCTGCGATCAGACCTAATGTGGTTTTTTTCATAAAATAGGATTTCCTGTGTTGAAAAGATGGCTAGGCCATCGTGTTATCGCACTTTTCAGCGGAAAAATGCGGGCTATTCTCTCAAAAGTTGAGAATTTTATGCAGCAACAAGCGGTGAATTTTGTAGAAAATGTTGCAAAATCCACCGCTTGCCCTGCCGTTAAATCATTTTTTCGACCTTCGCCGGTATGCCGTTGCGTACCGCCGAGCCGCAGACCCAATCAATCCACGGGGATTTGGCGGCTTTGGTGTGGTCGATAATGCCAAGATCGTTGAGGTTAATCCCTTTGGCGATCATCGGGTTGCCTTGCACTTCCACACCGTCAATGGTGTAGGAGCTTGCCCCGAGCTGTTTGTGGCCGTAGCCGTGCTCAATCCCAATCGTGCCTCGTGCGATGCCGTCCAGCACCATTATTTGTACGCTGAGGCTGGCGGTTGGGGTGCTGAGTTTTACGAGTTCGCCGTGTTTAATTCCTCGCTCTTCGGCATCAAGGCGGTTCATTGCGACAATGCCTTCGGGCTTGATCGAGAGCAGGCGTAACAGCGGGGCAGTGATACTGCTCATAATGTTCGATTTAAACGAAATCAGTTTAAAGCCCCATTCCGCTTGCGGGTAGTGCTGTTCAAGCGTTGAGCCGTCCGCAAAACGAGGCGGCATATAGCTCGGACAGCCCCAATAGTGTTCGCCGTTGCTGTGGTGTTGGGCTTTATACACGGTTTCATTCCAAATTTGCAGGCAGTTTTTCCACTGGAACGCCATATTATCGCCTTTCCAAGCACTCTCGTGTGGGGCGAACCGCCCGCCCTTGCAATAGATATTCGCCGCTTTCAGGCGTTCTTCCGCTTTGAGTGTCTGCTCGATTTTCGGCATAATCCGTTGCACGCCAGTGAGCAGTAGATCTTGCTCGTTTGCATCAGGAGCCGGTTTTTCGCCGACAAAAGCGATGTTTGCCGCCGCTCGTAGAAAGTAATCTTCCGAACGGTTGAGCGGATAGCTGTTGCCCTCCAAATCGGCAATCGCATTCTCACCAAAGCCCGGCAAGCCCATTTTCTTGGCAACGGCAATCACAAAGGCCTCCATACAGATTGTGTCGCCCTCCGCCGTTTTCGCATTCAGTGAGGCGACAATCGGGTGGCGAGCGATGCTGGCACGGGTCGGCACTCCTGCCCACGGGCTTGAAAAGCCCCAGCTCTCGAAATTGTGCGTATCCGGCACGATGTAATCCGCCAGAGCGGTGGTTTCGTTCATAAAGGCATCAACGGCGATAAAGAGCGGTAAGATGGTCGGATCTTTGAGTTTCTCCAACGCAATCGGGTTCATCGCCGTCAAGCCGTAAATCGGGTTGCTCATATGGCTGATCCACGCCTTCGCAAAGTAGGGGTAGCCCTGCACCATTGAGGTGATCATCTCGGTGGTCTGCCCGCTGGTGAACGGATACCACGCCCCCTGTGCAGGGTACGGATTTTCGCCCTTCGCCACTTTCTGCTTGAACTCGCTCGAATTTTGGTACGCCTTTTTACTGCGGGCGAGGTTCGTGCCTTTCGGCTTCACTTGGTTCGGGAAATTGGCTAAATCATATCTCGGGCCATCGCCGAAATCCTTAAATTTGCCGGGACTGACCGACATTCCGCCTTTTTTATTGAGGTTGCCGACCATCGCATTTAACAGCAAAATTGCCCAAGCAGTGTAGAAGCCCGTGCTGTGCATGGTGCCGCCGTGCGTAATGGCATTGGCTTTATGCCCGTGAGAGGTGAATTTTTTCGCCAAGTTTTCAATGGTTTGCACCGGCACACCACAAATCTTGCTGTATTCTGCCAGTGTTTTTTGTTGGGCGGACTCTTTGAGCAACTGCATTGAAGATTTGACCAGTACTTCCGAACCATCGAGCAATTTTGCAACTTGTTCCACAAAAATGACCGCTTGTTCGCACTGTTTAGCGGCAATCAGCTCACCCGTTGCCTGATCTTTGACCACGATAACATTCTCTTCCACTTTCTCTTCTGGGTCGAGTACCACCGCTTGAATATCGCTAATCCGCAATGCCTGACCGAATTTCGGGTGGTTCGGCTCACAGATAATCAGGTGAGAGGCGTTGGCATAGCTCACATTGCCCGCTTTCTCCATCGCAAACAGGCTCGGGCGGGAGAGATAATCGGCGTTGAAACGGTTGTTTTCGATAATCCAACGCAACATTCCCATCACCAGAGCCAAATCGCCTTCGGGCTTAATCGGCACCCAGTGGTTATTCTGCGTGGCAAGGGACGAAGTCATCTCCAAGCGGGGCGAAACCACCACATAGCTGAAATTGTCATCAGGACGGCGTTTGGCAAGCTGACGGGCTTGGCGTTTGAACTGGTTGCCCGATTGAGCCGGTGAAGTGCCGATAAACAGGATAAATTCAGCGTGATCCCAGTCCGGCTTGGCGTGTTGGTTATTGTCGAAATCCTTCATAAACGCCCCCGAACCGGCACGGTAAGATGCCCCGCAGTACGCCCCATGTTGGGAAAAGTTGATCGTGCCGAAACTCTTCTGAGCAAAGCGTTGCAACAACGGCTGACGACCTTCGGGGCCAGCAAAAGTCACAAGGAGCTGGTTAGCTTTCACGCCTAAATCGGGCTGTTTCGGGTTGATCGGATCTTGTAGGTTGCGTATTGCCTTCAAGCCCTCCACTTCGCCCTCACCGAACAGATTACCGCCATTCACCACCTCTTCCACCAACTGCTCAAAACTGATGGTCTGCCACTTGCCTTCGCCCCGCTTGCCAACCCGTTTTAATGGTTGAGTAATGCGGTAGGGGCTGTTCACGCCTTCTAAAAATGCCGCACCTCTGGCACAGGCGGTAGAGCGGTTTTCAATTCCACTTTCGCCCGCTAGTAACACCTCCGCTTTGGCAATCGGCATACCGAACGGCAGAGTTTTATCGGAAGAGAGCGGGTGGTAGGGGTTGCCCGCAATGCGAATAACTTGGTTGGTGTTCAAATCCACCCTCGCCCGAATGCCACACTGCGTCCAACAGCCCATACACTGCGTATTGCACACAATTTGATCAGGATTGCTGAGCAGTTTGCCCTCTTTCACCTGATACTCAGGCACTAATGAATTACCGTGAATTGCATCACGGGTTTTCTCGCCCGATGTGCCATTCATCACCCCTTTGGCAATCTCCGACACCTTCGGCGAATACCCCGCTCCAAACGCCGCCGCCCCACCGACAGCCAAACCACCTTTCAATAAATTTCTGCGTTTATTATCCATCACTCACCCCACAAAGGTTTAAACTCTTTTTTAATGACGATATTGTAGGTTTTCAGCCAGAGAAAAAGGTATTGTGGTTTTCCACATATCGGGGGGAAAGTTGATTGAGATCAAGGGGGAGCGGTCGGGTTTAGGCAGAAATTTGCAAAAGCATTTAGAGGTTATTTTCAATCAGTGAATATGCTAGAATTTACCGAATTTTACATAGAGAGAGTTGTTATGGTTACATTCATATCTGAGGCACGCCGAAACTGGACAAGAGAAGAAACCACAGTGGCATTATATCTCTATTTTATTATTCCTTTCCAAAAAGTCAGTAAATCAAATCCTACTATTCAAGAGTATGCCGAGCTATTAGAAAGAACACCTTCTGCCTTAGGTATGAAAATTGGTAATATAGGGCGTTTAGATAATACGCTAAAAATTAAAAATATCTCGGGATTATCAAATGGTTCAAAATTAGATGAGCAAGTTTGGAATCACTATCAGGGAAAATGGGAACAGCTTTATTGGGATTTTGAACACATTATTGCCAAACTTCGAAAAAATTCCCAGAAAATACCGGACAGCCTTGATGAACAGGTCTATTCTTTTCCAGAAGGTAAAGAGAAAATTTCACAAGTAGCAGTTCGTGCTAATCAGCATTTTTTCCGTAGTAGCGTACTAGCCGCCTATAATCAAAAATGTTGCATTACAGGGATAGAAATGCCGGAATTACTTGTCGCAAGTCATATTAAACCTTGGAAAGATGATCTGGATAATCGCCTTAATCCGAGAAATGGGCTATGTTTAAATACCTTACACGATAAAGCCTTTGATCGTGGTTTAATCACACTTGATGAGCAATTTAGAGTCGTTTTATCGCCTTTATTGTTGAATACAGCGGAAACCGTGAAATTTTTTCTCCCTTATGAAAATCAGGAAATCACTTTGCCTGAGCGATTAAGTCCTGATTTAGAACTACTGGATTTTCATAGAAGACATATTTTTAAGAGGTAAAGTATGCAAAAGGGTAAAGTTTGGATTAAGAATGGTATTGCTGACAGGGATATCACAATACTATTCAACGCCAGCCAAAGTACAAACTTTATTTTTAAAATCCCTCACTGGAATAATAAAAGAACAAATGAAATTAATAGTCTGATGAGTGCTCGTGGAAAGGCTGATGTAAAAGGACGGGTTCAAAAGATTTTAGAATATGGCTATGATCTATAATTTGAAAATATTGATAAACCTGTTTTTAAAAATAACTTAGTGATGGTAGATACGCATTTTCCTGAAATAATGGCAAAAATGTTAAAGGTGTATTTTTCAGGACAAGCAATTAATGTGAATGATATTGTGGCTAAAACTTGTGAAGCCAATCCGATACAGTATGATAAAGAATTTCATCATAGGTTTTATACTTATAAAGTAAAAAATTTCTTGAATATCGTTGCATTAGGTATGACACCAACGAATGTATGGCAAGGTATATATGACGCAACAGGCGATTATCTTGTTGTGAAAGAAAACGGTGAAATTGTTTGCTATCATATTTATAGTAGAAATGAATTTGATAATTATCTTTTTCATAATACTAAATTTGATACCCCCAGTGCCGGCAGAAATAAATTCGGTGAGATTTATGAGGAAAATGGGGAATTTTTCTTCAAATTGAATTTTCAAATTCGGTTTTAGTAAATCGCTATGTTTTTAATGAAATACGGTTAAAATTTGCAAAATTCTGACCGTATTTCACCGCTTGTAAGTCTAAATCCCCAACAACACCCCAACCTTTTTCCGAATATCCACCAATTCACTCTCCGCAATCTTCCCTTTAAATTCAGCTTTACGAACCCGCCAATCAAGGCTTTTGATTTGGTCGGAAAGGGCGACATTTTCAGGCTTACCGTCAATTTGCACTTCAAAAGGATAGCCTTTGATTTTAGTCGCCAGAGGGCAGTAGGTCAGCAAGCCGGTGAGTTTATTATAAGATGCAGGTGTGAGTACCACGGCAGGGCGATGCCCCGCTTGCTCGTGTCCGGCTTATGGCGTGAAATTTAGCCAAATAATATCGCCAACATCAGGTACATAATCGCTCATTACCACTCCTTACCGACCGGCTCGCCAGTGTCGATTTCCTGATGCAAATTCTCTGCGGTAATGCTCGATAAAAGCTGTTCTAAACTGTACTTTTGTCGGACCGGTTCAATAATAATTTTTCCGTTTTCTGCCCGAATATCGACTAAGTTTTCTGCTTGCAACTGCAAGGCTGCCAAAATCGGTGCAGGAATCCGCACGCCGACACTATTTCCCCATTTCTTAATCGTTAATTGCATTTTCGCCTCCGTTGATTTGAGGTTATACATTGTATAATTTTGTGAAGTAAAAAGCTCTATAAAGCTACCGTGATTTCACCATCAAGCTCACCACCTGCCACACCGCCACACTCACACACACCGCCAATCCCCAAATCGCCATAATGCCTAATCCGCCATCAACGGCGAGCCAATCAAAATGATATGGATTTTGCAGGGCGTTAGTTTTGGCGATGGTTTGGATTTGGATCACTAGTACCCAACGGATTAACCAGCCGAAGGCGAGTAGGGTGGCTAAGCCGAGCCATTGCAAGCGGTGGCTTTTGTTGAAAAAACTGCAAATCAGGGCAATTAGCCAGCAAATGCCGACAAGATGAGCGGTGATGGAGCCGTTGAACAGTAGGGCGAAATTCCGTTGGGTGTCGGCGTTGTGGAAAGTCAAGCCGAGGACGGAAAGTGCGGTTACAATCAACAAGATTTGTAGGGGCGTACGGTGTACGCCCTGATTTTGCCCCTTGGGCGTATGACATACGCCCCCACATTTTTCAGCAATGAATTGGGTTAAGCCAAATGCCACCGCCCACGCAGAAAAGAGCATAATCGGCAGCAGCCACGCACTGTGCCACAAGGCTTTTGTGCCGGTTTGGTAGGTTTCAAGCACGGTGTAGCCGATAATGCCGACAGCGGTGAGAGTAGCAAACAAGCGGAATGCCCAAAGCAAGCCTTGATTTTGCAGTATCGGCAACTGTAGCCACGCTAACCATTTCGGCAGGTTAGGTTGGGAGTGATGAGCCAATGCCAGCACAAAATAACCGGCTACCACCACGCTGAACAGGGGCAGGATAATCGCCCCCCACGCCATCGGCGACCACCACGCAAAATCGGTATAGAAATGCAGAATACGGCTTGGTTGGTGCAGGTCGGCGGTTAAAGCAACAGGGGCGACAATCGAGCCGATAAACGCCACTGTAACCGCAGTCAATTCACAAGCGGTCGGTTTCTGAGATTTTTTTGCAAACAGCACCGCTGTGAAAACCGCCGTTGCCGCCACGCCGACAAAGAAGAAATAATTGACAATCCACGGCAACCAGACGATATGTTGTGGTTCCACTAAAATTTCATTGATTACTGCATTTTCCATCTTACGCCTCCCCTGTCCAAAGCATCGGCTGACCTTCGACTTTGCTCACGAACGCCTCGTCTAAGCCTAAATAGAACACATACGGCACCGTGCCAGCCTCCGGTTTTAATACTTTAAGTTCATCTTTATGTGATTGATAAAGCTGAGAAATTTGGCTGTTTGGGTCGTTTAAATCGCCAATTACCCGCGCACCGCCTACACAGCTTTCCACGCACGCCGGCAGCAGACCTGCCTCCAAACGGTGGGTGCAGAAGGTGCATTTATCGGCAGTTTTGGTCTCTTCATTGATAAAACGGGCATCGTACGGGCAGGCTTGCACGCAGTAACCACAACCGATGCACTGCTCGTTGTTAATTACCACCACACCGTCTTTGCGTTGGAAGGTTGCCTGCACTGGGCAGACCGGCACACACGGCGGTTGGTCACAATGGTTACACAAACGAGGCAACACCACATTATTCGCCACAGCTGATCCATTGGTGATCTCATACTGGCGAACAGTGGTGCGGAAACTATGCAACGGCGTAGCGTTCTCCACCGAACAGCTCACCGTGCAAGCCTGACAGCCGATACATTTGCGTAGATCAATCAACATTCCATAGCGTTTCGCTTCGTCTCCCTCACGGCGATCAGGCATAAACCTCTTAGCCTGAGCCAACGGAACCGCTGCCGCTCCCACCGTTAAAGCAGAAAATTCTTTTAAAAACAAGCGTCTGGATAACTCCATACTTCCCCCACAATTATTTTAATGAATGGTGGTATTGTAGGTTTGTGGTGATAGAGATGGGTATTGTGGTTTTCCACATATCGGTGGGGAAGTTGATTGAGATCAAGGGGCAAGCGGTCAAAGTGCAGAGGGGATTTGCAAAGTTTTTGGGGAATTTGACCGCTTTTAAAAGATTCCAGAATCAACTTTAGTGGCTCAATCTGCTGCTTCAGATTTAGCAGATAATATACCTTTTGTCCACCGTCAGGGAAATTATACTCGAGCGGAACACGCTAAACAGTATCAGCCTAATTCATATTTTGTAGATAAGTTACCCTATACTGAATTTTTAGATGAACAAAAAATGTTACTGCTTGAAGATGTCGTTCAGTTGGAGCAGTCTATGAATTAACAATGATCCCAACAGAAGGCCGTTCTTCTGACTATTTAGGAGAACTTCGCACACAGGTAACAGATGCGTTACAGGATAACTTTAAACAACTTACTAAGGCTCAAATTCAACTCATTACTTCTGTTCGGAAAGAAAACCGTAAATATACTGAGGGTGTGCTGCTATCAAGTAAACAAGAAACTTTATTCCGTGTTATACCGCCGAGTATTTACCTTGCTCTTGCAATGACAGAGCCAGAAGAAAAAGCAGAGCGTGCAGAATTAATGCGGAAATATAATATTTCTGAACTCTATGCCGCACTAAAAGTAGCTGAAAATATTGACCGAGCAAGGGGTATTTTACATTAAAGGAGAGAATGAATGAGAACAAGAAATGGTGAAAAAGAAAAGAACTTACCTAATGAATTACGTCGATTAACTTTTTTTACCGTTAATCCAACGGATACAGATAAAACAGCTGATGAGCTGCTGAGAGAAAATCAAGGCGAACAACTCTCTCGACTTGTTGAGACTATTCAGCGTTATACAGGTGTAGTGCAGAATATCGCTAAACGTTATTATCGGGTTTTAAATACTAATTATATAAAAATTCACTTCGATGGTGAACGTAATCAAGAAAATGGTTTGCCTCCATTTTGTTTAACGGTCTCATTATCTGGTTTTAACGATATTCCAAATACAGAGGGGAATTCAGGTTTTTTAACTATCAGTGTGGTGGATTGTGTTGATGTACATTGGTTAGTTGAAATACTAAAAGCTAAATTACAAGGGGTAAATGATGAAGTGGCTACGTAAATTTACGCCTGTAGGCAAAGTGTTACTCACTTTGCTGGTTGTAATGCTATTAATGTTTGCTATAGGGCATTTTGGTCTGGAATACTGTATTGGAACTGGCGAAGTTCCTCAGTTTTTGGAACGTTCGTGGCTATTGTGGCTTGTTGTACGCTGGAGTTTGTATGCTGTACACACGGAGCGATTGCCAGCATTCCGTGTAAACCTGATTTAAGGCAAATTCGTTTTGAAGTACAAAGTACGCAGATTAAAGATCAATTCTTACGTAAAGAAGTTAGTGATTTTGTGCAAGAGTGCTTTATCCCAGCGAGAACCTATTTAAAGAATTTTGGCTCTATTCGCAATTTAGGCGAGGCTGAAGCACAAGATTTGGCTTGGATTGGTTCACAGATTTTATTAGAGAATCCGAACCTCTATCCTAGAATACAAGCGAAAGCACCAAATCCGTTTTTCCCTTGTAATCCAACTCGTGACTCGACCTTAGCTCGTAACTTAGGTGGTGGTTTTCCTTATTGCAATGTATGGTGGCAAGATGGCACAAATGGACTACGTGCGAGATTGTTAGGGCAGATTGAGCCTAGTACGTGGGATAAAATTTCAGCGTGGGCAACAACGTCTGGCGAAAAGGATTATGATGATAAAATCTTGCGTGGTTTGATCTCAGTGCAAAACATCAAAACGCAAAATAAAGGTGTTAGCTATGGTTCTGGACGAGCTTATACCATTGAGGAGAATGATGCCTCAATGTTGAACTTATGGAATGGAGCTTTGGGTTCACTAGGAGCAGCAGTAGGCAATGCTGCAACAGGGCCAATATTTGATGTAATGAAACAAGCATTGCCTTATATTCAAGCATTAATTTTATTTGCTCTGACTATCAGTATGCCATTGGTTATTGTATTTAGTGGTTATAGTGTGAAAGCGATGATGGCAATAACCTTCGGCTGGTTTTCGGTATTTTTCCTCTCCTTTATTTGGGAGATAGCCTATTGGCTAGATACTTCAATTTATAGTGCGTTATATGGTAATAGTATCTTGGATTCTTTCAAGAATGTAGATGATGGCTTTATAATGAACTTTATTCTAAATTCAATGTATCTAGTTATGCCTACATTGTGGATTTCGTTTTTGAGTTGGGCTGGCATTAAGGCTGGAGATGGACTGAGTAGAGCTATTAATGGTGCTGGAAATAATGCTCAGCAAGGTACAGACGACGGGATAAGTGCTGTTAAACCAAAAATAAAAAAATATGGCGTATATTAATATACGCCATATTGCTTTTTAATCGTGGATTTTCATACCGTTGGAGTAATAACCGTATCCTTCTGGACCGTATTGATACCCCTTATAATGCTTTTTAGAATAAGTTGGGGTCATTAATACCTTAACCGTAGCTTTCGTTAAAATCCCTGAAAACTCGGCTGCTTCCTTAGCAATATAAGTTGAACCTTTACCTATAACTTCTAAAGTATTTTTTATAGAAATATCTTTACCTGCTTCATTCCAATTATCACTGCTGCTATTTTTTAATGCGGATTTATACGCCGCTGTAAATGCTGAGAATTTAGATTTTAGAGACATTATTGTTCTCCTGTTTTTAAGTTCTAGGGTAGATCCTACTGGAGTGAATGATAGCAATAATCCAAATGTGATCTTCTCGTTCTTCATAAACAATTCGATAGCCCCTAATAAATGCTTCTCGTGTCTTTTCATCACGGATTCTACCAATCGCGGAAGGCATAAATCCAATAGAATCTATCTTAGAAAAAAGATCTTCTTGTAGTTTGATCCCACTATTTTCAAAACCTGTATATATCATTACTTGACGTACACAAGTTCTTATATCATTAATTGCCTCGGGCGATAAAATTACTGGTTTAGGCATATGCTACTGTACGCTCGAAATCTGCTAACTCTTGAGCAGTTTCTTCAATAGTTGATTGAACTAACAATCTGGCTTGTTCAAGAGGAATACCTTTTCCAGATTCTAATTCAGCTCTGCCTTTTGCAATTTTTTGAGCAAGGAACTCATCGTAGCCTTTTTCTTTGAATAACATTGTAGTCTCCAAATTTTTTACTTGTACTAAATTTACGCTGGAATTTGGGAAGTGTCAATAGTCCGTTTTACAGGGAAACCCAAATCTCTGCCCGATAATCTAAGCAAAAACCGAATCCGTTTTTCTCTTGGGAACCCAGTTGTGATGTTACCTCTCAATCTAGGAGGTGCCGATCATATTCCGTTAGGTATCCTTGACGTCAATTTCATATTCAGCTTCTCCATCATCATACTCATTCTCTTCAATTTCTGTATGCCCAAATTGTTCCCATAATGCGGCAGCTGCTTCTGATTCTGTCATAAATTGTTGGTAATTGCAGAAGAGATTACCATCATTGTCCTTTTCCCAAAGCCCAGCATAGTTATATTTGACATATTCGGAATCGGGATGGTGGATTAGACCTAATTGAGGAGAGGCATAAGAGGCTGTTATTACATACTGTTTAGGATAAGAATGAGTGAGCTTGGTTTCACGATGAAATATTATTGAGTAAATTTGTGTTAGTGTATGGAAATACTGAGAAATGTTTAGTAGAAATTAAAAGCGATTTGAATATAGTTTTCTATTTTCCTTTATCAAAATATTTCACAATACCTAAAATGTATAGTTTTAGGAGCTTTGTATGACTAATCAAGAATTTCTAAATATTGCTCACGAATATCGTCAGCGTTATAAAGATACTCATCCTCGTATGTTGAACTGTGGTTATGTGCGTATTTTCCAAGGAGAGGCTTACGGTTGGTGTGCAGAAAAAGGTGAAGCCAACACAGAGTGTCCAGGAGCTTTATTAGTAAGTATAACAGGCAAAATTTTTGAGGCCATTGGTGGGGATAATATGAAAGGTGCGAAAAAATGGCGACCTTACCACAAGTGATGAAAGATGAATGATACTAAGAAAAATAAAGTGGCCGTGTTCATTATCGGGTTATCTATACTGATTTGGTTACGCAAGCATAGTTGCTGTACTGTCATATTTGTACTGTTACTAGCTATGTTAGCATTTATCTACCCTATGGAACATTTATACTAGTTGGACATTTACAAAACATATAAAAAACTTAGGGGCTGTAGTAGATTAGCATCACTGCTATACTACAAAAATGAAGATAACCCATTGTAAATTAAAGAAATCTTTGCAGAAAAAGCTTCTTGAATTTTTTGTTGCTGAAGTGACCGCTAGAACTGCTGCTGATTTATTAGGTATTCAACCCAATACGGCAGCCCTGTTTTACCACAAAATTAGGCTGGTCATTGAACACCATTTAGCCCTTGAAGCTCATAAAATTTTTGAGGGAAAAATTGAGGTAGATGAAAGCTATTTTGGTGGTCGTCGCAAAGGAAAACGAGGGCGCGGCTGGGAAAGTCGCTGTATTCGGTTTGTTGAAGCGTCAAGGAAAGGTGTTTACCGTAGTGGTAGAAAATACCAAATCAGAAACGCTAATGCCGGTCATTACAAGGAAAATCAAGCCTGACAGCTGGGTTTATACGGATACCTATCGTAGCTATGATGCCCTTGATGTGAGCGAATTTCATCACGAGCGAATCAACCATTCCGAACTTTTTGCGGAGAAACAAAACCATATCAATGGCATCGAAAATTTTTGGAATCAAGCGAAGCGAGTACTCCGAAAATATAACGGAATTAACCGAAAAAATTTCCCTTTATTCTTGAAGGAATGTGAATTTCGGTTTAACTTTGGTACATCAAAAGAACAGCTCAAAACGTTGCGAAAATGGTGTGAGATTTAGGGCTAATCTACTACAGCCCCAAAACATAACCCACCTAGCTATTTAGGTAATTTAGCTAAATAAAATATTCCTTTCCCGATTTGATGGAAGTTGCATATTTGTGTAGGAGTTTTAATAACATTCTTCCATCACAGGTAATTGATTGAGTTTTAATTCCTTTTTCCAATTAGCTCTGAGATTGACACAAGATAATATTGATTTTTCTCTATGGGAATAAAGCGAAAATACGCTTTTGAAGAAGATAAATAATTCATCATGATAAGAAAACAGTAAAGTATTGTTTAAAGTGAGTAGTATCCATCATAATATTTACTACTTGAGGAAGTGTTTATTACTTTCTCAAGATGCCTTTTAATCGTTCTCTCAGAACAGAGGTTAAAAGAGGGACAGAAAATGCAATTTTTTAGGCATTTTTATAAAAAGTAGGTAAAACCTTAGCTTTAACCTACTTTACAGACTCAATTTTTTCCACTATGCCATTTCTTGCAAATTAGAAGTTTGCGTTGCGAGGAGCGCGAGGGAACGGGATTACATCACGAATATTCTGTAAGCCTGTTACATACACGATCAAACGCTCAAAGCCTAAGCCGAAGCCTGAGTGAGGCACTGTACCGTATTTGCGTAAATCACGATACCACCAGTAATCTTCTGGGTTTAATCCCATTTCAACCATACGTTTATCTAACACATCTAAACGCTCTTCACGTTGTGAACCACCGATAATCTCGCCGATGCCCGGAGCTAAAACGTCCATTGCTGCTACTGTTTTGCCGTCTTCGTTTAAACGCATATAGAAGGCTTTAATATCTTTCGGATAGTTTTTCACTACCACAGGTGATTTAAAGTGTTCTTCTGCTAAATAACGCTCGTGTTCAGATGATAGGTCAATACCCCATTCCACAGGGAATTCAAATGTTTTGCCTGATTTTAATAAAATCTCAATCGCATCAGTATAATCTACTTGAGCAAATGGGGTATTAATAAAGTTCTCTAAACGACTTATCGCATCTTTATCAACGTGTTTAACGAAGAATTCCATATCGTCTTTACGTTCAGCAAGTACGGCACGGAAAACATATTTCAGCATATCTTCGGCTAATTTTGCGTTATCGTTTAAGTCTGCAAATGCAACTTCAGGCTCCATCATCCAGAACTCGGCTAAGTGGCGAGTGGTGTTTGAATTTTCCGCACGGAAAGTCGGGCCGAATGTATACACTTTACTTAATGCACAAGCGTAAGTTTCTGCATTTAATTGACCTGATACGGTTAAAAATGACTCTTTACCAAAGAAATCTTGGTTGAAATCGACTTTGCCATTCTCACCACGTGGTAGATTTTCTAAATCAAGTGTAGAAACACGGAACATTTCGCCTGCACCTTCAGTATCTGAAGCGGTAATCACTGGTGTTGCAACCCAATAGAAGCCTTGTTCGTGGAAGAAACGATGAATTGCTTGTGCTAAGCAATGGCGAACACGAGCCACTGCACCGATTAAGTTTGTGCGAGGGCGTAAGTGTGCGACTTCACGCAGATATTCAATAGAGTGGCGTTTTGCTGCCATCGGGTAAGTATCAGGATCTTCCACCCAGCCAACAACTTCTACATTGCTTGCTTGTAATTCAACTGCTTGACCTTCAGCGGGTGATTCCACTACTTTACCTGTAACAATAACAGAGCAACCTGCAGTTAAACGTAATACTTCATCATTATAATTAGGCAAATCGTTGTTGATGATTGCTTGAATTGGGTCAAAGCACGAGCCGTCATATACAGCTAAGAATGATAAACCTGCTTTTGAATCTCGACGGGTACGCACCCAGCCACGCACTGCAACTTCTTCACCTACTGTAACTTTGCCAGATAGGATTTCTGAAACTGTTGGAAATTTAGACATTTAATACCTCAAATTTTTCTTGTGAGTTCTTTTAAGAAAATAACGCTCAATATTTTACAAGAAAATAGGGGGAAATATAATAATTTTACGGAATTATTTGAAAATTTGTTGGTCTATATAAGCATTGCAAGCAGTTAAATCTGAATTTGCTTAGTTTTAAAAATTTTTTAATTTTTAATGAACTTTCGTTCAGTTAGTTAGTCTGAGTATATGTAACAGATTTATGCAAGTTTTTTTCATTAATTTCCTTAGGTAAGACCTCCGCCCCTTTTCGCTGTTTTGATTAGGGGCTTTTTTTTGCTAAAAGATTTACAAATTTTTGATGGCAAACGCTTGCATTTGAATGTTGGCTTTGCCAACGGATCTGAAGGATAGAGCGTAGCGAGTGAAAACAACCGCTTGCATTTCTTCCTCGCTTTTATCTTATCTGTGGTACAATTCCCCTAATTTTGGCTAATCAATAATTCCAATGAGCAAATCATTTTCTTTTTTCTTTTACGATTATGAAAGTTTTGGCGTAAGTCCATCTCACGACAGACCAGCCCAGTTTGCGGGTATTCGCACTGATGAGGATTTTAATATCATCGGCGAACCTGTGATGTTTTATTGCAAACAAACGCCAGACTATTTACCTAGCCCTGAAGCAGTAATGGTTACAGGCATTACACCGCAACAATGTAACGCTGAAGGCTTGCCTGAGCCTGAATTTGCCACTCGTATTCACGCTGAATTTAGCCAAGCCAATACTTGTACTATCGGCTATAACAATATCCGCTATGATGATGAAATGACTCGTTATACCTTTTTCCGCAATTTTTACGATCCCTATGAATATAGCTGGAAAAATGGTAACTCTCGTTGGGATTTATTGGATTTAGTCCGAGCTTGTTATGCGTTACGTCCAGAGGGCATAGAGTGGCCTAAAGATGAAAATGGTATGCCGAGCTTTAAATTGGAAAATTTAACCAAAGCGAACGGCATTGCCCACGAAAATGCACATGATGCGATGTCAGATGTTTATGCGACCATTGCAATGGCGAAGCTGATTAAAGAAAAGCAACCAAAACTGTTTCAATTCTTCTTTAATTTACGTACTAAAAAAGAAGTAGAAAAACTAATTGATACGGGCGAGATGACACCACTTGTACACGTTTCGGGTATGCTTGGGAATTATCGTGGTAACACTACTTGGGTTGTGCCTTTAGCTTGGCACTCGACTAATCGAAATGCGGTAATTGTGTGTGATTTATCGGGCGATATGCAGGGGTTATTGAATGAAAATGCAGAAACCTTACGCCAACGTTTATATACCAAACGTGAAGAATTAGCAGAAAATGAACTCCCTGTACCGTTGAAATTAGTGCATATCAATAAATGCCCGATTTTAGCCCCTGCCAAAACCTTGTTGCCTGAAAATGCAGAACGACTAGGCATTGATCGAGCATTATGTTTAGAAAATTTGAAAGCGTTAAAAGCTCAGAAATCGCTTGTGCGAGAAAAAGTACTAGAAATCTTTACTGACGAACGCACATTTGAGCCATCAGCCAATGTAGAAACCACACTCTATGATGGCTTTTTCTCGACCGCGGATAAAAACAATATGGCGATTTTACGCACCTTACCGCCTGAAAGTTTAGCTAAGCATGGGTTGAAATTTGAAGACCATCGAGTAGAGCAACTTTTATTCCATTATCGAGCAAGGCATTATCCACACACGCTAACAAGGGCAGAGCAGATTAAATGGCAGAAATATTGCCATCAACAAATTGATGCAAAAGCCGAGCAGTTTGCCAAATCTATTGATGAATTGTTCCAACAACATCACGACAATCCAGAAATGGTAAAATTATTGGAAAATTTGACCGCTTACGCAGAGCAAGTCTCACAAAAACAGACGGTTGTTTATTCGCCAAAAAGTGATGATGAAAAATTAGTGAATGATTTAAATAAAGTGGCAGAGCAATCATTAGATAAAGCTGCAAAATTAAAGTTATTAAAGGAATTAATCAAATAGAATGGAAACGCTTGAATTAGAACATCACCCTTTTGAGCCGATTCTGCCTGAACACGCCACCGTTGTGATGATGGGGTCATTTCCACCAACGTCCGAAAAACGCTGTATGGAATTTCATTATCCAAACTTTCAGAATGATATGTGGAGGATAATGGGCAAGGTGTTTTTTGATAATGTGAATTACTTCCGAGTAAATGATGAAAAACGGTTTGACCCTGTTCGCATTGAAGCCTTTTTGCGAGAAAAGGGCATTGCACTTTGTTCATCGGCTAAAACGGCAATTCGTTTAAAAGGTAATGCGGCAGATAAAGATCTCAAAATTGTTGAGCCTGTGGATATGGACGAGTTATTAACTCAGCTACCCAAAATGAAATGGCTATTCACAACAGGCGGTTTGGCAACAGATGTGTTATTAGACCTTCTGCCAGAGAAAATAAAAGCCCCGAAAACTAATGAGTGGGTGGTGTATCCTTATGCCAAATCAAGAGAGCTTTATTTATATCGGTTGCCTTCTACCTCAAGAGCTTATCCATTAAGTTTGGAGAAAAAGACTGAAGCCTATCGCCAATTTTTCATTCAAACAGGGCTAATTAAGGATTAATAATGAAATACGATTTACATTCGCATAGTACGGCTTCCGATGGCGTACTTTCGCCCACCGAATTAGTCCAAAGAGCGGTTGAGCAGGGCGTTGAAATGCTTGCTTTAACCGATCACGACACCATTTCCGGCATTCGTGAAGCCAAAGCATTTGCTCAAACTCAGCCAATCAAATTTATTTCTGGGGTGGAAATTTCCGTATTATGGCAAGACAAAAGCATTCATCTTGCTGCCCTCAATATTGATGAAAATAATGAAGAGTTAATTCAATTTTTAGATAACCAAGCTAAATTGCGTGAAGAACGAGCGGTCGAAATTGGTGAAAAATTAGCAAAAGCAGGTATTCCTAATGCTTATGAAGGGGCAAAATCTCTTGCCACAGGTGAAATAACCCGAGCTCATTATGGTCGTTTTTTATATGAAAACGGACACGTTCGCAACATAGAACACGCTTTCAAACGCTATTTAGGAATGGGGAAGCCCGCTTATGTTAAGCCAAAATGGAGCAGTTTAGAAGAAGCCGTTCAGGTTACACACAAGGCTGGAGGGGTCATTAATATTGCCCACCCATTGCGTTATAAAATGACTTCTCGCTGGATTCGCCGTTTGATTGTCGATTTCAAACTAGCAGGCGGAGATGGAATTGAAGTGGCAGGCTGCGGACAAACGCCAGACCAACGCCAATTACTCACTCGCTGGGCGAAAGAATTTGATTTATATGGCTCGGTTGGCTCTGATTTCCACTATCCAACAGGCTGGATTGAACTCGGAAGAAGTTTAGAACTGCCGAAAGAGTGCAAGCCGATTTGGGAGCTGTTTTAATTATATAAATGCGTTTTTCTCTTATTAATAAATAGAGGAAAATAATAGTTCCCACAATACCAAAAATAGTGGATATCGGCACTTCATAAGGGGCATTAACTGAACGCCCTAAAATATCACAAATAAGGACTAAATTCGCACCTAATACCACCACAGTAGGCAGATTTTGGCGTAATCTATCGCCCGCAATTCGAGAAACAATATTTGGTACAACCAAACCAATAAAAGGGATTTGCCCAACCTTTACCACAACGATGGAGGTAATCATCGCAACCACAATCAACGCCAGCCACGTCATTTGTTTATAATTTATACCTAAATTGGTACTAATGTTCTCGCCTAGTCCCGCAATGGTTAGCTTATCTGCCATTACATATACAACCACCGCTAAAATTGCAGTCAGCCAGAGTAATTCATAATGCCCTGCTAAAATGCCAGAGAAATCGCCCGAGAACCAAACTGCTAGCACTTGCAGGCTATCGTTTTCATAAGCGATATAAGTTGAAATTGCTTCAATTACGCCACCAAACACAATGCCGACTAAAGGTAACATTAATTGTTGGTAAGGCGGTAAGTTGCGAATAAGTAGTATAAAAATGCTAATGCCAATTAAGGTGCTAACGGTGGCAATAGACATTTTTAGCATTAACGTAGAGGCTGGGAACATTAAGCTCGCAATAAGAATGCCAATAGCTGCACTTTGGCTTGCCCCAATCATACTTGGTTCAATAAAGCGATTTTTTAAAACGATCTGCAGCACCATTCCAGCAACGGCAAGGGTTGCTCCCACTAACAATACCGCAAGCGTTCTAGGTAAACGGCTAACAAAAAAGAGCTGGCTTTGCTCGGCAGAGCTAAATACCTCACGCCAACTAAAATCAGCAACCCCCACACTTGTGCTAATTGGAATGAGTAATAATAAAATAAGAAGATTTAATCTAATGCAGAAACGTGAGCGGCGATAAAAAAGCTAGAAAAGGCAAAAGCAAGTTTAGTTAAACGCATAATAGTCTCCATAAATTAAATATTTGCACAGAATGATAATACTATTACGAACTATTCTCAAAAATAAAGTAAGGATTTTGTGATCTAAATCACATTTTAATTTGTAAATTTTTCACGAAAAAAGACCGCTTGCTTGTGCTAAAATGCTTTAAAAGTTTTCAGGATTTCTATTTTATGAGCAAACAGCACAAACCCTTTATTCTCCATTCTCCATTCAAACCCTCAGGCGATCAGCCCACCGCAATCGCCAAACTCACCGAAGGCTTAAATGACGGGCTTGCTCACCAAACCTTACTCGGCGTAACGGGGTCGGGCAAAACTTTTACGATTGCCAATGTGATTGCCGAGCTCAATCGCCCTGCGATGGTGCTTGCCCCGAATAAAACCCTAGCCGCTCAGCTTTATGCGGAGATGAAAGCCTTTTTCCCTGAAAATGCGGTAGAGTATTTCGTTTCCTACTATGACTACTACCAGCCCGAAGCCTATGTGCCGGCAAGTGATACCTTTATTGAGAAAGATGCGTCCATCAATGAGCAGATCGAACAGATGCGACTATCGGCAACTAAATCTTTCCTCGAACGCCGAGATACCATTGTGGTCGCTTCCGTTTCCGCCATTTACGGCTTGGGTGATGTTGATGCCTATATGCAGATGATGTTACATTTACAAATAGGTGCGATGATCGGGCAGCGGGAAATTCTGACTCGCCTTGCCGAATTGCAATATACCCGTAACGATCAGGCGTTCCAACGTTCGACTTTCCGAGTGCGGGGCGATGTGATTGATATTTACCCTGCCGAAAGCGATGAAGTAGCGTTAAGGGTAGAGCTGTTTGACGATGAAATCGAAAATCTGTCGCTGTTTGATCCGCTTACAGGGCATAGCTTGGGCAAGGTGCCTCGCTATACCATTTACCCGAAAACCCACTATGTCACGCCACGAGAGCGAATTTTAGAGGCGATTGAGCAGATCAAAGCAGAACTTGCCGAACGCCGTACCTACTTTATTCACGAAAACAAATTGCTGGAAGAGCAGAGAATTGCTCAACGCACCCAATTTGATATTGAGATGATGAACGAGCTGGGCTACTGTTCGGGCATTGAAAACTATTCACGCTATCTGTCGGGCAGAAAAGAGGGAGAAGCTCCGCCAACTCTGTTTGATTATATGCCGGCAGACGGTATTTTGGTTATTGATGAAAGCCACGTTACTGTGCCACAAATCGGCGGAATGTATCGGGGCGACCGAGCGAGAAAAGAGACGCTGGTGCAATATGGCTTCCGCCTGCCGTCTGCTCTCGATAACCGCCCGCTCAAATTCGAGGAGTTTGAACGCCTTTCGCCACAGACGATTTATGTCTCTGCCACACCGGGTGCGTACGAATTGGAGAAAAATCCCGATGTGGTGGATCAAGTGGTTCGCCCAACCGGCTTGCTCGACCCGATTATCGAAGTTCGCCCCGTTGCCACGCAGGTGGACGATTTGCTGTCTGAAATTCACAAGCGAGTGGCGGTGGACGAACGAGTGCTGGTGACAACACTCACCAAAAAAATGGCGGAAGATCTCACCGATTATTTGGACGAACACGGCGTACGAGTTCGCTATCTGCATAGCGATATTGACACAGTAGAGCGGGTGGAAATTATCCACGATTTACGAATGGGAATGTTTGACGTGCTGGTGGGAATCAACTTATTGCGTGAAGGCTTGGATATGCCCGAAGTGTCGCTGGTTGCCATTCTTGATGCCGATAAAGAGGGATTTTTACGTTCCGAACGCTCGTTAATTCAGACCATCGGACGTGCCGCCCGAAACCTCAACGGCAAAGCGATTTTATACGGCGACCGCATTACCAACTCAATGCAAAAAGCAATTACTGAGACCGAACGCCGCCGTGAAAAGCAGATGAAATACAACGAAGAACACGGCATCACTCCGCAAGCGTTGAACAAAAAAGTCGGTGAATTGCTCGACATCGGGCAATCCGACAAGCCAAAACGGGGCAAACAAGCGGTCAAAAAAGCCGAAAATTCTGCAACCGACTACAAGCCGAAATCCCGTAAAGAACTGGAAAAAGAACTTAAAACGCTGGAACAACAAATGCGTGATTTTGCGAAAGATCTGGAATTTGAAAAAGCGGCTGCGGTAAGGGATAAAATTGGGCAGTTGAAGGCGTATTTGTTGGAAATTTAATATAACAGGTAGGTTGCGTTGAGCTTGCGAAAACCCAACACTATTTTTAGACATTTTGTTGGGTTACGCTTCGCTAACCCAACCTACGAGTTAATTCCATTTAAATAACCATTCACCATCAGGTTGTTTGATAGCAGCATAGCCATAACTGTCGGTTTCTTCACTTTGAGGAGATTGATAATAAACTGTGAAGGTAAATGTGTTAGCCGCTTGTCGTTTGAAATTGTTTATTCTAAGCACCTTCAAACAACCTGATTTGTGGTATTTAAGCTTATAACTAACTGATAGAGGGACAGGTAAACCTAAGCCACTATTAGGATCACTAAATTGATTAAGAGGAGATTGTTGTGTAGTACAAGCTGTCATTGAAACCATTTTCTCAATAGTTGGTTTCGCTTCATTAAACATTTTTTTGACATCATTACTTGCATTTGCCCTATTAATAGCATTCACAGCAGATGTTTTAGTTTGAGTATCAATAGGAACAGTAGAGGAAGATAAGGCAGAATTTACAGAACCAAGAGTGTTATTCACAGCACTCAATACATCATTTACACCTTGACAAGCAGTTAAGCTAACGCTGAAACGCTGAACGAGAGTTTTGCATATTTTTCTCCTATAAGAATTAAAAGACGAATTAAATTCTATCAATTTCCATAAATTGTTCAAGGGTTTTATCGTATCAACCTCATTCTTTAATCTAACAAGCGGTCAGATTTCTTCCATTTTTTACAAATTAACTCACAGCCCCACACTCAGCCACTTCCCATTGCATTTTTGAGAGTTTATTTCGTTGATAAAGCCAGTTTGCAACCTCTTTCCACGAATAGAGTGCGGAACCGCTCGCTACGCCGTAAACAGGGCGGGGGAAATCTTTGGCTCGTTTGCCATTGGCGTAATTAGAAATGGCTGCACGGGTTAAGCCTGTTCGGGTGGCGATTTCACTTAACGAACTGACACCAGCTTCTTGCAATACTAAATCTGAAAACCCTGCTTGGCGGAGATTATCAAAGGCGGATTGAATAGCGATTTGTGCTGTTTCGGCTTCTCTGTCAAATTCCAAATAGACACTTTGGTTGTAAAAACAGATCAAGGCATCATCACATCCTGCGTCAAAAAGACGATCTTCAAGGTTTTCGGTGCTTTTGTCGGCATCTCGAATCAAAATTGAAAAATGATAAAGTGTCATCGGTTATTCTCCACATTCGTTTACTTTACGAATAATTTGTTTGGCGTGATTTTCAGGATTTCGGGGCGTACTCCATACACTCATTTGATGTTCACTATGCCCTAGAACACAGCGTAAACGGCAGTATGAGTGAGCAGATTTTCCTGATTTCACAATCTCCCAGCCATTTTGCACGGCATAATCTAATGCAGCTTGAATATGTTTATTGGGGTGTTTTCCCATAGATGTTCCTAATTAGCTATTATACATAACTGTTTACATTTGTAAACAATTTATTGATTGTATAGATAGAATAACGAGGAAAATGGTTTGTACAAGCGGAGAAATTGGGAGAAATTGATTTTTGCGAGTGAGATCGAAAAATTTGTTTTTATTGCTTGATTTTAGATTTATTCTGTGAAGAAATTTGTGTTATCGGAGGAGGGAAATATGCTTTTCGACACCCATATCCATCTCGATCAATTTTCGGATAAAGAAATCGAGCAAATTTTACAGCAACCTAATTTACAAGGTGTGCTTGCTGTTGCAACGGATTTAGCTAGTTGTGAACGGTTATTGAGCTTAAAAGAGCAGTATTCTAATCTCTACATTGCGGCAGGTTTTCACCCAGAGCAAGTATTACCTTCGGAGAAGGAAATCGAAAAACTCTTCGATTTTATTGCAAAAAACCATCAAAAGTTGACCGCTTGTGGAGAAGTTGGGTTGCCGCATTATCTGAAGCGAGAAAATCCAGCATTAGATTATCAGCCATATATTGATTTGTTAGAGAGTTTTATTGCGGCAAGCAAGCAGTATGATTTGCCGTTAAATTTGCATATTGTGTATGAGGACACAGAAATTGCCCTTGAACTGCTAGCAAAACATCAAATTCAAAAAGCCCATTTTCATTGGTTTAAGGCAAGTGATGAGACGTTGGAAAAATTGCTTTTGACCCCTTATTTTGTTAGTCTTACGCCCGATATTTTGACTAACCCGAAAACGCAAAAAGTGGCTCAGCAGTTTCCGTTATCACGGCTACTAATTGAAACTGATGCCCCTTGGCAGCACGAGGGATTTAAGTCTGTAGAAATTACTCAGCAACTCGTTGTCGTAATCCAAAAGCTGGCGGAAATTAAGCGATTGCCAGAAAAAGTGGTGGCAGGGCAGATCAGTCAAAATATACATTCATTTTATCTCACTAAATAGAATTTATTACATCTATGAAAAACCATCAACCAATTAAAGGGGCAGTTGCAATTATTACTGCAGGTGTATTGTTTGCCTGTATTAATACACTTATTCCCAAGTTGACTTCTATTTCCCCGATTGACTCTAGCGTGATTGCCTTAGTGCAATACTTGATTGCTTTTGTGTTTCTTGTGCCAAGTATGAATAATGTTGGCTTTTTCTCATCACTAAAGACGGCATATTTTGGGCAGCATTGTTTTCGCATTTTTCTTTCGGCAATCGGTATTCAATGCTGGACAATGGCATTAGCTAACCAATTACCGATTTGGCAAGGCATTGCATTACTGATGACATCGCCGCTCTTTGTTACCATCGGCTCAGGGCTATTTTTGAAAGAACACGTCGGTAAAAGACGCTGGATTGCCACCGCACTCGGTTTTGTGGGAGCAATGATTATTTTAGAGCCGTGGAGCGATAATTTTAACCTGATTGCATTATTACCACTTGCAGCCGCCTTTTTCTGGGCAGGTTATTCATTGATGGTGAAAAAACTTTCTCGCTACGACAGCCCAACCACAATGGTGGCTTATCTGTTTATTTTAATCACGCCATTTAACTTACTAATTGCTTTAACCAATCTTAGCCCGAGTGGATTTAGCTTTCCTTCGTGGAGCGATTTCGGTTTCCTAATTTTGCTTGGTTTTTTAACCGCTCTCGCTCAATTAGCGGTAGCAAAAGCCTATAATCTAGCCGATGCCTCTTACATTCAACCGTTCGATTTTATCAAATTACCCCTCAATGTTTTAGCTGGCTGGCTTGTTTTTAACTGGGTGCCACCGGGCAAATTATGGCTAGGCGCTGCGATTATTATTGCCGCAACGGTGTATATTACTTATGTGGAAGGCAAGGAAAATAAGCAAACAAACGGTTAAATTTTTGCTGATTTTTTGCAATTATCTAAAAATGGAAAGAAGGCGGACATATTAGTCCGCCTTTGTTTTTTACTATTCTTGGCTTTTATTATGCAGGATTATCAATATCAATAAATTCTACTTCTAAGCCATATTGTTGGGCCAGCCATTCGCCAAGAGCTTTTACGCCGTCTCGCTCTGTTGCGTGATGTCCGCAGGCGAAGTAGTAAATACCTTGCTCACGGGCTGAGTGGGTGGTTTGTTCGGAAATTTCCCCGCTAATAAAGGCATCGCAGCCTTTTTCAAAAGCAAGATCGATATAACCTTGTCCGCCACCTGAACAGATACCAATGCGTTTAATCATTTTTTGTGGCGATGAAGTAAACTCATTACATAAAATAACGGTGCGTTGTAACGTTTTTTCAAGTTTCTGTTGTAGTTCTTCGGCAGAAATTGGTGTTTCTAATTCGCCATACATTGGAATAGAGTTTGGATTATCTTCTAAACCTTGTAAATTGATTACACCTAAATGCTTCGCTAGTTGGGCGTTATTCCCTAGTTCTGGGTGGATATCAAGTGGTAAATGGTAACCGAACAAGTTAATATCATTCACTAATAGTTGTTTAATACGTTTACCTTTCATACCTCTAATGCACGGGTTTTCACTTTTCCAAAAATAGCCGTGATGGACTAAAATTGCATCGGCATTTTTCTCGATTGCTTTTTCAATGAGTGGGAGTGAAGCTGTTACACCTGTGATGATTTTTTTAATCTCTTTTTTACCTTCAACTTGCAAGCCGTTTGGAGCGTAGTCATTAATCGCAGAGCTGTTTAGTTTTGTGTTAAGAATTTGTTCTAGTTCAAAATTGGTTATTGTCATTTTATCTCCTTAAAATTGAGTGGTAATATGCGTAGGGGCAAAAAATTTTTTGCCCCTACAATGTAACATATATGAGATGGATTTACTCTTGAGCAAGAGCAGCAATCGGATTAAGCCTTGAGGCATTGCGAGCAGGAATATAGCCAAACACAATGCCGATAAGAGTAGAGCAGAGTACTGCGATAATAACGGATTCTGGCGAAAGGATCATTTTAAAACTTGAGCCTAAGCTATTAAATGCCCAAATAATGCCACCTGCTAATAAAATCCCAATCACGCCACCAATCAAGCAAATTACAATGGCTTCGATCAGAAATTGTTGCAAAATGTTGCGTTGTTTAGCACCTATTGCCATTCTTACACCGATTTCACGAGTGCGTTCGGTAACTGAAACTAACATAATATTCATTACCCCAATGCCACCTACAATCAATGAGATAAGTGCAATGGAAGAAATCAGCAATGTCATTGTATTAGTGGTATCGGTAATGGTTTGTTTAATGCTATCACTGTTAATAATAAAGAAATCTTTTTTGCCGTGTCGGGCTGTGAGTAGTTCCGTAATACTTTTTTCTGCGGTTTGGCTTTCGATATTATCTTTCACTTTAACTGTCAGAGAATCAATCTGCTTCGCCCCTGAAACACGCTGCATAATAGTGGTATAAGGCGACCAAAGCGTAAGGCTGGTTTGGTTCATAGCATTGGCTTGTTGAGCTACGCCGATAATCTGAAGCGGTTTTTTATCCACCAAAATAATTTCGCCTTCGACTGGAGCTGGTAAGCCTAAGTCTTTTTGCGTGTTAGGGTCGATAACAATAACTTGTGCCACATTTCTTACTTCTCCAGCCGTAAAAAAACGTCCTGAAATCAGCTTAAGCCCTTTTACGTCGATAAATTCTTCACCAACACCACGCACCGAGCCTGTTACTGCGGTATTACCATAAATTAATGTGGCATTCACGTTACTTGATGGTGTGGTACTTTCAACATAATTTTGTCGGCTTAATGCTAAGGCATCGCTAATGGTCAGGTTTTTGGTAAGATTTGCCCGTCGATCGCCAAAGCCCATGCCGTTCATAATATCCATTGTATTTGTTCCTAAGTTATTGATATTTGCCAAAATTTGCTGCTGCGAACCTTGTCCTAATGCAACTACAGAAATAACGGAGGCTATACCAATAATAATCCCCAGCATTGTGAGTAATGCTCGCATTTTGTGAGCTAAAATAGCACTGCTTGCCATTTTGAACGATTCAATTAATTGGTCAAAAAAACGTGGTGGTTTGTGGGGCGTTTTATTAAGTTTAAGTTCGTTTGAGTAAGGTTTCTGGCGTTCATCTCGAATAATTTCACCATCTTTAATTTCAACCACACGGCTGGCTTGGGCAGCAATGTTAGGATCGTGCGTTACCATAATAATGGTATGACCTTCGCTATGCAGATCTCGCAAGATTTCTAGTACTGTTTCGCCACTTTTGGAATCTAATGCTCCTGTGGGTTCATCAGCTAAAATAATTTCGCCACCGTTCATTAAGGCACGGGCAATACTCACACGCTGCTGCTGTCCACCAGAAAGTTCGTTTGGACGATTGCGTGTTTTATCATCTAATCCCAGTTTAGCCAATAAGTTATCGGCACGTTGTTTGCGAGAGATTGTATCCATTCCCGCATAAATAGCAGGAAGAGCCACGTTTTCATTGGCTGTAAGGGCAGGCAATAGATTATAGCGTTGGAAAATAAAGCCGAATTTGCGTTGGCGTAAATCGGAGAGTTCATCAGCACTCATTTGCTGGGTTTCTTTGCCATCAATGCGACAAATGCCTGAGCTAGCTGTATCTAAACAGCCGATAATATTCATCAAAGTGGATTTGCCAGAGCCTGAAGCTCCGATAATTGCAACAAAATCACCTTGTTCTATAGTGAGGTTAATATTTTTTAAAATATGGGCTTGGCTTTCTCCCAAGCCAAAATATTTATTTAGACCTTCAATTTCAATTAATTTCATATTTGTGATGTTCTTCAGCTGCTTTTACAAATTTAGTAAAATTGTGTCCAAATAGGAATTTCTAATTCTACTCTTAATCCCCCCATATTGCTTTTTGTTAAGCGGATATAGCCTTGGTGCTGTTGTACCGCATTATAAACGATAGAGAGACCTAACCCGGTTCCGCCGGTTTCTCGTGTTCTGGCTTCATCTATACGGTAAAAAGGCTTTAGAATATTCTCATATTCATTTTCAGGAACACCGGCTCCATCATCTTCAACTACTAAAATTAACTTTCCATTTTGGATATCCATTGAAATAGAAATAATTTTATTTGCATATTTTTGTGCATTTCTAACTAGATTTTCCAATGCACTAGAGAGGGAGGTTACTGAACCATTAATAGAATAAAAGCGTGGGTTTTTAATATTCTGTTTAATAATCAAAATAATATTGTTTTGAGATGTTTCAAACTTTGCATCTTCAATTACATCTTGCCATATTTCATCAACTTTAAATATTTTAGTATGAGTCTGATAATTAAGTTTTTGCCGAGAAATAACTAATAAATCTTTAATCATTTGATCAAGTTTCCCGATTTCAGTCTCGATGCGATTAATTTCTGAAATTTCGCCTATTTTTCTGCGTAGAATAGCAGTAGCAAGCTGTAATCTTGCTAATGGAGTTTTTAATTCGTGGGAAATATCAGAAATCATCCGTTGTTGTTGTTCTGTTAAATCTTTTAGGCTCTTTACCATATGATTAAAACTTTTCCCTACTTCTCTTATTTCATAAATTCCTTCTTTTTCTAGTTTAGGGTTTGTTACTAAATTTCCTACAGCGATTTCATTTGCAGAATCAGTAAGATTTTTGACTGGTCTAGTAATTTTAAAAGATAGCCATAATAATAATGGCATACCTGAAAACATTAAGATTAATGTCATTAGGAATGGGGAATCTAGAATAGCATTAAGCCATTCTTCTTGAGCATCTACCGCTTTAATAAAATACTGATTATAAGTATGTGCAGATGACCTAATAATAAAAGGTCCATATATTTCAATGTTTTCGAATCGACGTTGTAATGGTCCCTCTGTTTGCTGTGATTGATAGATAAAAAATTGTAATGACTTAATATTACTTTGGTTTACACCACTTAAGTTCCCAGTCTCTTTATCTTCCAGAATAACATCATAGCCATTTATAGTTTCAACAGAAATGTTTTTCTCAAATATTTCGTCTAGGTTAAGACTTTTTTCTGTTTCACGACTCTCATTTCTAAAATAGATTTGATCTTTTTGAGAAATAGAGGAAAATTTTCTTGAATCAAATTTATCTAAATTAAAAGTAATTGTGATAAATAATATAAGTAATAGCCCATAATAGGTAATAAGTTTATAAGCTAAACGTTTTCTAAATTGTAAATATTTATTTAATAAGCTTGACATAATTTAAAAATATAAAAATCCCTAAAATAATTTCTATCTAGGGATTTTCGCATTACTTTTCGGTTACTAATAAGTAGCCTTTTCCTCTTAATGTTTTGAACCAAGATAAACCATCTTCTCGTTCAGGTAATTTTTTTCGAAGATTAGATATATGCATATCAATAGCACGATCATAAGGTGTTAATTGTTTACCCAGCACTTCTAAGCTTAATAGCTCCCTTGATAAAATTTCACCAGGATTACATACTAATAGTTTCAATAATGCAAATTCAGTACCGGTTAGATCTAAATCGTTACCTTGATAAAATGCTTGCTGATGTCCAGGATTTAATTCTACGCCGGCAAATTGTAGCAGTTTTGTTCCTTGCTCTGCAGTAGAACTATCAGTACTAATATTATTTTTTATAGATGTAACAGTAGTTCGTCTTAAAATTGCTTTCATTCGAGCAACTAATTCTCTATCGTTAAATGGTTTTGGTAAATAATCATCAGCACCTAATTCTAGACCTAGAATGCGGTCAATTTGTTCATCTCTGGCACTTAATATTAAAACTGGCAATACATATTTTTGTCTAATTCTTTTCAATGTTTCTATGCCATTTAATACAGGCATCATAACATCAAGTAATACTAAATCATATTGATTGACATCTAACTCATTTAGCCCTTCCTGACCATTATGAACGACTTTTATTTGGAACCCCTCTAAGGAGAGTAGTTCTTCTAGTAAGTCAGTTAGTTCAACATCATCATCTATTACTAAGATTCTTGACATAGAACACTCCCTATAAAATATCGAATATAGATAAGATAGAATAGTGAATATTTCTTATTATAACAAGTGAAATGAATTATTCTACTTTTTTTATTTGGTGCCAAATGGCATCTAGATCGGCTAATTTACACTCTTTTAAAGACTTCCCTATATCTCTAACTGCCTGTTCAACTTTCCTAAAGCGTGTTTCAAATTTAAGATTAGCATTGCGTAAATTTTCTTCAGCATCTGTCTGATAATGGCGACATAAATTTACAATCGCAAATAATAAATCGCCTAATTCTTCAGCTAATTCGGCAGAACGATTAGGATATTGGGCAATTTCTGCTTTGACTTCATCGAGTTCTTCTTCCACTTTTTCTAAAACATCGTCTGGATTATCCCAATCGAACCCCACTTTCGAACATCGTTTCTGCAATTTATTGGCTCGAGTTAGAGCAGGTAAGGCAAAAGGGAGGTCATCTAAAATAGAGTCTTGATTTTTATGTTTTTCATCATTGGCTTTTTGAGCTTCCCAACTTTTTAATGCTTCTTCGCTATTTTCTGCTTTCACATCACCAAAAACGTGAGGGTGGCGGTAAATCAATTTATCGTGAATATCAGTTACCACATCATCAAAGGTAAATGAGCCTTCTTCTTTCGCTAGTTGGCTTAAGAACACCACTTGAAGTAATAAATCGCCCAACTCTTCTCGTAGAGCAGAACGGTCTTGAGTATGGATAGCTTCAGCAACTTCATAGGTTTCTTCTAGCAGATGGGGGAGCATTGTGTCGAAATTTTGTTTTAAATCCCACGGGCAGCCGTGTTCAGGGTGGCGAAGTTGGTTTACGACTTCAAGAAATTGTTCGATAGTGGCCATATTTTTCCTTTTACAAGCGGTCAATTTTTATCAAAATTTTACAAATTCTAGCATAATAACGCTCTTTTCGCTTATAATAAGCCAATTTTTAGCAAAATTAGGAACGAAATGGCAGCAGAAAAATTAACTAAAAAACGTTTAATTCAAATTGTGATAATGCTCGTCATTCTTCTGATTGCGTTTTTTTATCGAACTTATACGCACAGTTAGTGATCTGATATGTCAATAAAACATATCAAAAAACGGTAATTTATGCTTTAATAGCAAGAATTTTATTTATCCCACAACTCAATCTAGAAGGACTAAAAATGAGCTGGTTAGACAGAATTTTAGGTAGAGATTCATCATCAAGTACTGCAAAATCAAAAATCCCTGAAGGCGTTTGGACAAAATGTACAAGCTGTGAGCAGGTTCTTTATAGCGAGGAGTTAGAACGTAATCAGCACGTTTGCCCAAAATGCGATCATCATATGCGTATTGATGCTCGTACACGTTTGTTGAACTTATTAGATAAAGATTCAGCGGTTGAACTTGCGGCTGATTTAGAACCGCAAGATGTGCTTAAATTTAAAGATCTGAAAAAATATAAAGATCGTTTAACTGCCGCACAAAAGCAAACAGGCGAAAAAGATTCTTTCCTTGTTTTCTCTGGCACATTACACAATATGCCTGTTGTGACTGCCTCCTTTAACTTTGAGTTTATGGGTGGTTCAATGGGTTCTGTGGTTGGTGCGAAATTTGTAAAAGCGGCAGAAAAAGCCTTAGCAGAAAAAATTCCATTTATCTGTTTCTCCGCTTCAGGTGGTGCTCGTATGCAAGAAGCGTTATTCTCATTAATGCAGATGGCAAAAACCAGTGCAATTCTTGCTAAAATGAAAGAGCAGGGCGTGCCGTTTATTTCTGTATTAACTGACCCAACATTAGGTGGTGTTTCCGCAAGTCTTGCAATGTTAGGCGATGTGAATATCGCCGAGCCTAAAGCCTTAATCGGCTTTGCAGGCCCTCGTGTTATTGAACAAACTGTGCGTGAAAAACTGCCGGAAGGTTTCCAACGTGCTGAGTTTCTATTAGAACACGGGGCTATTGATATGATCGTTCCTCGTAAAGAGATGCGTGATACGCTTTCTCGCCTTTGTGCAAAATTAACCAATCAGCCAACGCCATTTAAAACGGCAGAATTGATTGTTGAAGATGTAGAATAATCACGAATGAATACATTAATTACCCCTAAAGCCACGGATTCTTTGGAAACGTGGCTTTCCTATTTAGAACAAGCTCATTCTAAGCCGATTGATATGGGTTTAGAACGTATTACTGCAGTTGTAAAGGCGTTGGATTTGCTCAATCCAGCCCCTTATGTGATTACCGTTGCAGGTACAAATGGCAAAGGCTCAACTTGCCGATTATTAGAAGTGACTTTATTAAAAGCCGGTTTTCGTGTGGGGGTTTATTCTTCCCCCCATTTAATTCATTACAATGAACGGGTAAGAATTAATGGTGATGTGCTGCCAGATAGTGATCACGTTCAGTCATTTGCAAAAATTAATGAAAAAAAGACCGCTTCACTCACTTATTTTGAGTTTAGCACACTCTCTGCGTTCGAATTATTTAAGCAAAATCAGTTAGATATTGTAATTTTAGAAGTTGGCTTGGGTGGGCGTTTAGATGCCACAAATATTGTTGATCCAAACCTTGCCATTATTACTTCTATTGACATCGACCACGTCGCTTTTTTAGGGGACAATCGAGAAGATATTGGGCGTGAAAAAGCGGGTATTTTCCGTAAACATATTCCTGTGATTATTGGCGAGCCGAATTGCCCTAATTCTATTAAAGAAATGGCAATATCGTTAAATTGTAACGCTTTTTATCGAGGTAAAGATTGGCAGTTTGAAATTAAAAACAACTTATTTCATTGGACTTCTGAGCAGAAATCCTTTAACGATTTACCGCTGCCATTAATGCCAATCCCAAATGCTGGCACGGCACTTGCAGCATTAATGCAATTACCGTTTGAAATTGATGAGCAAGTTATTCGTGAAGCCTTTGGTGAAGCTCAAATGACAGGGCGTTTCCAAACGCTTTCAGATAAAGATTTCGCTCAATTTTCAGGGCAAAAGCCCGTTGCAAAAGTGATTATTGATGTAGGGCATAATCCACACGCTGCACGCTATTTAGCTGACAAACTTGCAGAGTTAAAACAAGCCAATCAAAAAATCTATGCGGTATTTAGTGCATTGGAAGATAAAGATTTATCTGGCATTGTTGAGCCGTTAGAACATTTGATTGATGAATGGCATTGTGCAGGTTTAGATTGCTGGCGAGGGCAAAGTGGCGAAACGGTATTGAATAAATTGGTAAAAGTTTTACCAAATTCGACCGCTTACAGCTATGAAAACGTGGCTCAAGCAAGCCTTGCATTGTTTGGAAAAGCAACCGAACAAGATATCGTGCTAGTGTTTGGCTCATTCCATACGGTAGCAGATTTTATGCTGTGGTTGGAAAAGTAGTTTTACGATAGCTAAATGATGGTGCAGGCGTCCACGCTTGTACCCTAAAATGATAAAAAATAGAGGCACAAGCGTGGACGCTTGCGCCATCTATATTTTAACTTGTTAATTAAAGCACTTTCACAATTGCATCAGCTAAGGCATCAATATTTTTGCTGGTAATACCTGCCACATTAATTCGACCTGAACGCACTGCATAAATCGCAAATTCATCTTTTAATTTATCTACTTGCTCAGGGGTTAAGCCACTGAATGAGAACATACCGTTTTGTTCGGTAATGAAAGAGAAGTCTTTATTCGCACCTTTCTCTTTCAGTTTTTCAACTAATTGCGTACGCATATCTTTAATACGGTTACGCATTTCATCTAGCTCTTCAATCCATAATGCTTTAAGTTCAGGATCTGCCAATGCTACCGCAACCGCACTTGCACCGTGAGCTGATGGATTAGAGTAGAGTACACGAATAATTGATTTAATTTGTGTAAATGCACGGTTCGCATCATCTGCGTTATCCGCAATTAAGGTAAATGCCCCAACACGCTCGTTATATAAGCCGAAGTTTTTCGAGAATGAGCTTGCCACTAATAATTCACGATTGTTTTGGGTGAATGCTCTTAAGCCGTAAGCATCTTCTTCTAAACCATTTGCAAAGCCTTGATAAGCGAAGTCAAATAATGGTAACCAACCTTTTTCGGCTGATAATGCCGCTAATTCTTCCCATTGTGCTGGAGTTGGGTCAATTCCTGTTGGGTTGTGGCAGCAGCCGTGTAGTAAAACCACATCGCCCGCTTCTGCTTGGCTTAAGTCTGCAATTAAGTTATCCCAATCTAAGCCATTGGTGTCTTTATTGTAATAGCGATAACCTTTTACATTCATTCCAACCGCATCAAAAATACCATTGTGGTTTGGCCAAGTTGGGGTGGAAATCCACACATTTTTTGCATTGGTATGGCGTTTGATAAATTCTGCTGCAATACGCAATGCCCCTGTACCACCTAAGCTTTGAGCGGTTTTTGCACGACTAGAGGTAATTACTTCAGCCCCTTCACCAAATAATAACGCTTGTGTTGCCACATTGAAGGCTTGAACGCCATCAATAGTAAGGTAGTTTTTGCTGGTTTCGGTATCTAATAAGCGCTTTTCCGCCTCTTTTACCGCTTTAACGATCGGGGTTTTACCCTCATCGGTCATATAAACACCGATTCCAAGATTGATTTTTCCTTCACGGGTATCTGCTTTAAATGCTTCGCCTAAACCTAAAATTGGGTCTGCCGGTGCTGCTTGAATATGGCTGAACATTGACATTGGAAATCCTCTTAATAATTAAAAAAAACAACAGTGAATTTATACGGCTAAATGAAAAATTTAGCAAGAGGGAAAACATAAAAAATATAATAAAACCTATAAATTATTTTAATTTAAAACCTGAAGAACAAGTTTTCGATATTTTTCCACCTCATTTTTGGTGATTTTTTGCCCTTCTCGTTCAAATATATTTAGCCCTGAGAAGCGTACTTTATCCGATAAATAAAGCCGTTTTAAACTCACATACACTGCGGAAAATGTACGCTTGCCATTAGCAAAAGCCGCTAAATTCTGCCAATCACGTTCATCTAAATTACTTGCTGCAAGCGGTCGAAATTGCTCAAAATTTTGCAATTCTTCACAAATTTCCGTGAAAAATGGCTGAAGGGCGAAATCTCTGGCAAAGGCTTGGGTTGCCTGCTGTGCAAATAACTTTCCTTGTTCTGAAACTGGGTAAAGCATCATTGCACTTTGATAACCGCTACTTGCTTCTTTATTCGGTGTGATTTGCACAAGCCGGAAACCGCAAGATTTCCAAAAGGCGTAGAGTGGAGCAGTTAGCCCAAAGCTAACAGAGATAAAATCAAGCGGTCGTTTTGCTGAAGAATTTTGCAAAATAAAGCGAGAAATCAACCGCTTGCCAACGCCCTGATTTTGCTTTTCAGGCTTAACTGCAATACGAGAAATACGAACTGAATGCAGTTTGCAAGCCTCTGGTAAATTTCCTTGAAAGCAGAGATATTGAGCTACTAAGTTACCTTGAGGGCGACGTTCACCTAGCCAAATTGCGTGGGTTAATTCCTCGCCTAATCCGCCTTCAAGCATAGCCCAGATACCGCCAATCAGTTGGTCATTCTCTATTTCTTGCAATAAAATTTGATTTTCACCATCAAATAAACGGCGTAAATCCGTTGGGGTAGTTTTGTAATGGGCGTTGGCAAGTAAGCGGTAAAATTCAATTCTGCGTTGTATTAATGCTACTTCCACAGATTGTAGGGGAAAATTGCAATTTTCCCCTACGGTATCGCCATTTAACAGGAGTAAATCGTTAATAAAATGCTCTAACGGATCATTTTCCCCCCAGCGTAGTGGTTGCGATAATGTCCAATGTTTGAATGGTTTATTTAACATCTTCGGCAATTTCAGTTCAAAACCTCGACCTGTGCCTTCGTAATTTTGTGTAGTGGTAGTTAAAATAACTTTTTCAAAATAATCACAAAGTTGTTGAAGAATTGGCAAAGGTAGGCTTGCAGCTTCATCAATAAATAGCCACTGGTTAGGGTAAATAGCTTTGTTTTTGACTTGCTCGATTAAATTATCAGGGGCGAAAAACGGGATTTTTTGCTCAGCCGAACGCCAAAAACTTGGAAGAGCAGATAAGGAACGAGCAGTAATCAATACATTGTGTTGCTGCGTGAGTTCTGTCGCAAGCAAACCCGCTAAAGTGGATTTCCCACGCCCTCGAGGGGCAGTAATTAAATGGATATCAGTAAGATCAAGCGGTAGATTTTTTAAGATTTTTTGCTGTCCTTCGGTTAATTGTATGGGCGAATGACATTTGCCCTTTGTACTACAATAATTGAAGGACGAATGTAATTCGCCCCTACATTCAAATTGATATTGGGTTACTAACTGCTTGAAATAATGATAAAAATTTGGTGCTGTAACTGCTTTACCAGCATTCCACCTAAGACTATCTAAATCGATTAGATTTTCTATATTTTCCCAATCAGGGCAGAGCAGATAGAGCGTACCATTTTCTTGAATTGTACCGGCTAGAATGGCAAATGCCTCAAGGTTAAAATTCACACCGTTTTCCGCACGCATATCGTAAATGGC
This sequence comes from Mannheimia sp. E30BD, assembly GCF_041807785.1. Lineage (NCBI taxonomy): Bacteria > Pseudomonadati > Pseudomonadota > Gammaproteobacteria > Pasteurellales > Pasteurellaceae > Mannheimia > Mannheimia sp. E30BD. The sequence continues at coordinate 23,272 of NZ_JBGTYX010000005.1, read as the reverse complement.
AAAAGGGTATTCATTGCCAAGCAGAGATTTTGCGTTAGAAACGGGGGTAGGGGATGGGGTACTTGGTAGATAAATTCCAGATGATACAAACTTAGGGACACATTGCATGAGTTTTCCATTTTGACTGTTTACGATAACCAGTTTTCTCATTGTTCGTTTGGTTTAGCATTTTATTGTTTATGTAGAATTATGTAAGTATACATAATTCTACATAAACAATAACAGATAAATTGAATGTAAATTTTTCTACTAAAACAACCGCTGGTGAGTATTTTTTATATAGCCCACCATTATGATGATTTTTCATTTGAATAAAGTTTGCTCACGAACAGATAGTACTATCTGTGTTCTTCCACTTGACAGTGGAAGAACAATTAATACTGACTAACATTTATAGGATTTTATATGGCTGAAAAATGGAACTATAAAGAGAGTTGTGAAAAAGCTATCTTAGCTGATTATGAAGAATGTACCGATGAGTATGCTTATAACGGCTCTTATTTTATAAAAGATGACAAAATTTGGATTCACGATTTGGAATCTTTGTGTGAAAAAATGGGCTTTACTACCATTCAAGAGATAAAGGATGCTGGTTATGCCTTCGATGATTGGCTTAAATATAAGGATTTGACAACCTCTCAAATGGAAGCTCTATTGGCTGAGGAAGAAATGTTAGATATTTATGCAGAAATCGGTGGAAACGGTTTTGATAATATTTATCTAGCAGACGGTATGTGGCTAACGCCTGAAGGTGAATTAGTGGGAGGAAATAATGCGTAGATCTCGGCGAAATTATATTTTATGGTCAATAACTACTTGGATTTTCTTTGCGATAATTACGCCTTTATTGCTTAATGAAATTTCTCCTTATGATTTTCATTCTTGGGATGAATATAATAGTCAAATATGGCGTATTACTATTACGATGATAGTTATTCAATCAGGAATCATTATCTATCTTTCCGATGGTCGATTAAAAGATATGGGAAAAGATCCTGTATGGTCTTGGGCTGTCATTATTCCATTTGTCTGGTTATATTTTGCGTTTGCAAAAGGGACGGAAGGCGATAATCAATACGGTAAATCGCCCAAAGATCTTCGTGCAGAGAAAAAAGTTCAAGAAGCAGAGCAACAGGCATTGACTAATCCAACAGATATTGATCTAGTGCTGCAAAATATAGGGCAGTTCTGTAGTCCGCCTATTGGTAGAATTGAAAGTATCAATTTCCGAATGAGTGAAGAAAATGAACGTTATTTTTATGCAATTCCGCCAGAAAGAATGAAAAAACTTCGTCAACGTTTGGAAATTTTAGCCAAACGATTACAAGATGATGAAGATTCTTATGGTTATTTATATGCAGAAAGACGATTTTATATTGGTGATAAATTGATGTTTTCTTGGTCAAACGAAGTGAAAATCTAATGTGTAGGTCGGGCAATTTTGCCCGACTTTTCTGTATTCGGCATAAATGCCCAACCTACATTTTCTCGCTTAAATACGGATCTTCATACCCCAACGCAATCATAATTTCGGTTTCAAGGCTTTCCATTTCAATCGCTTCATTTTCTTCAATGTGATCGTAGCCGAGTAGGTGGAGCGTGCCGTGTACGCTTAAATGAGCCCAGTGGCTTTCCTCGCTAATTTGCTGTTCTTTGGCTTCTTTTTCCATCACTTGTCGGCAGATAACCAAATCGCCCAATAGGGGCATTTCTATACCTTCAGGCACTTCAAACGGGAAAGATAGCACATTGGTTGGCTTGTCTTTACCACGATAAGTTAGATTTAGCTCGTGGCTTTCTGCCTCATCGACAATCCGAATGGTAATCTCACTTTCAGGGAAATCATCAGTTTTTGCCTCAACTGCAAGGGCTTTTTGTACCCAAGTATAAAATTGTTGTTCGCTTGGTAAGTTTTCGGTATTTTCGCAGGCGATCTGCAAATCAATATATAAATTTTCCATTGGTTACCTTTTGCAAATTATTGCCACTTTTGGACCGCTTGTTGATCGCTCTCACGTCCTTCAATCCAACGCTCGCCCTCTTGGGTTTGCTCACGCTTCCAAAAAGGTGCCTTGGTTTTGAGATAATCCATAATAAATTCATTAGCATGATAAGCATCGCCTCTGTGAGCAGAGCTTACACCCACTAACACAATCTCATCGCCTGTGTTGAGTTGTCCAATTCGGTGAATCACTGCAACACGTTGTAAATCCCAACGGTTTCGGGCTTCATCAACAATTTCTTGCAGGGCTTTTTTCGTCATTGCAGGGTAGTGCTCAAGAAATAAACCCGACACATTATCGCCTAAATTCATTTCACGCACTTTGCCGATAAAAAGCGTAGTTGCCCCAACACTATTGTATTCACTGAGCCAACGATAGATTTTGTTTTGGTCAAATTCAGCTTCTTGTACTTCAATCAATGTAGCGTGCATTTTAGCCCCCTGTTACAGGTGGGAAAAATGCCACTTCATCGCCATCTTTAATTGCTGTTTCAAGCGGGCAGATGGTTTGGTTGATTGCAACTAACAGTTTGCCTTTTTCTAACGCTAATTGCCATTTTTTACCTTGCTGGCTTAAATGTTCACGCAGTTCTTCTGCAGTCGCAAATGTTGGTTCAACCTCTAACATATCGGTTGCCACAAGCTCTCGCACTTGGGCGAAAAATAATACCTTAATCAACGCTAAAATCTCCCGATTTTCCACCGCTTTTACTCAGCAGTCTGACATTTTCAATTACCATATCTTTTTGTACCGCTTTGCACATATCATAAATTGTTAATGCTGCCACACTTGCTGCGGTGAGAGCTTCCATTTCCACGCCTGTTTTACCCGTTAGTTTACATAGGCTTTCAATACGCACTTGATTGGTTTCAGGTAAAGCTTCAAGCTGAACTTCGGCTTTAGAAAGTAATAACGGGTGGCAGAGTGGAATCAGCTCCCAAGTTCTCTTCGCTGCCTGAATACCGGCAATTCGAGCGGTTGCGAATACATCACCTTTGTGATGATTACCACTGACGATCATTTGTAATGTTTCGGCATTCATTCGCACAAAGGCTTCCGCACGGGCAATTCGTACGGTTTCTTGTTTCATTGAAACATCAACCATATTAGCTTCGCCATTTTGGTTGATATGGGTGAATGTTGTCATTTATTTTGTCTCTTTGAATTTGATTGAAAAATTAATATCGAGAGTTTTGCTTGTTACTTTTCTTTGCTTCGCCAAAGAAAAGTAACCAAAATAAAGGCGACCCCAGATTTTCCTTATTCCTTCGCTTATTGCTAACTTTTGGGACGAACTTTTCAAACTCGCCAACCTTGTTGGCTCAAACACGAAAAGTTGTCCTCAAAAGTTGACGCAACCGCTACAGAGGAAAATAGGGGGAGCAGGTGCACTATTTAAGATTTTTTACAAGTTTTCAGTGAAAAATAACCGCTTGTAACGCTCCAATTACTCCCTTCTGAACCGCCTGAGCGACTTTGAATTTGTAGGAAAAATTTAGTGTTTGAGCCAACGGAGTTGGCGAGTTTTAAATTTTTTCGTTAAACAAATTCAAATAAAGCAAAGGTAGCGGTGAAGTAGGGTGTGCTTTCTTTGGTTACTTTCTTTGCACAAGCAAAGAAAGTAACATAAAACTCTTAACCACCGATACTCGCCAAATTATTCCTAACCCCACTATCCCCGATATGCAAATAGTGGTGTTCTCGCTTGCCTTGTAAGGCAGATTTTAGCCGTGTTTCAAGCTGTAATTGTTGTTCATCGCTTGCCAGTAAATCACGAATATTAATCCCTTCTTCACCAAATAAGCACAGATGCAGTTTACCGAGGGCGGAAACACGCAAGCGGTTACAAGAGGCACAGAAATTTTTCTCGTAAGGCATAATTAAGCCGATTTCGCCTTTAAAATCAGGGTGAGAAAGCACTTTTGCCGGGCCGTCAGACATCGCTTTGGGTTGTAATTGCCAGCCTTCTTGTAATAAGCGGGTCATTACCGATTGCCCGGAGAGATGCTGAGCTTGAAAGAAAGTATCCATTTCGCCGGTTTCCATCAATTCAATAAACCGCATTTGAATCGGCTTGTCTTTTATCCAAGCGAGGAATTTATCCAATTCAGGGGCGGTATACTGCTTCATCAGCACCGCATTAACTTTAATTTTCTTGTAGCCAATTGCAAAGGCTTTATCAATACCGTTTAAAATCGATTGCAGCTTGTTTTCGCCCGTAATCAGTTGAAATTGGCGAGTATCTAAACTATCCACACTTACATTAATATCGGTAATGCCTGCCTGTTGCCAGAGTTCGACATCACGCTCCATTCGGTAGCCGTTAGTGGTTAAGGCAACTTTACGAATGCCGGTAGTTTGAGAGATAGTATGAGCAATTTCAACGAAATCTTTGCGGAGGGTAGGCTCTCCGCCTGTAATACGGATTTTCTCTGTACCTAGATTAGCAAAGGCTTTAGCGATGCGTTGAATTTCATCAACACTCAGAAATGTTTGCTTATGCGAAGGCGGTTTATAGCCATCAGGCAAGCAATAGTTACAACGGAAGTTGCAAACATCGGTAATAGATAGCCTTAAATAGGTATATTGACGCTGAAAACGATCAACAAGCCCAGAAACCATCTCATTACCCACGTTTTTAATTGGGATAATAGACTGCATTTGACACCTTTCTAAACACGAGAGGACAACCCATTTCTAAGTTATCCTTTGAACAGCAATGCTGTTACTGGCATAAGTTCCATATCAAAAATTTGTCTTTAATTTTTAGAGTTAGGAAATAATGCTCGGAGTCTTAAATAAAATTGGTTTTATTGTAGGGGGAGAATGCTGATTAAGCAAGGGGTATATAGTGGTATATTTTAATAGTAAGTTGTAACTAAATCAGGTTGGTTTGATTTATATCATTTTTTGGAATAGTTAATTTTGTTATTTTAGCGTGGCAATTTTTACTTAGGAAAAAGAATGGCTGAAAATAATCAATGGTCTTGCTTGATAAATAAGCAGGGCGAGATTCTAGAATGGGAAAATAAAGCAGGGGTAGCGTATTTAACGCAGTTAGAACAACTCTGCCTCTATGCTCGAGCATTTCTCTATTCAGAACAAACTTCATTATCTTTTTTCTATTGCTTGCCTACTCAGCATTGGCTAAAAGTTCTGTTCAAACGCCATCAAGATTTTGCACTAATACACGCAGAGCAGAGCAAATTACCGTTTGAACTCAGTAAACGAGAAATTGAGTTATTAACCTTAGTAAGTAGTGGACTTAGCAATGAAGAAATTGCAAATGAATTGAATATCAGTAAGCGCACTGTTGATAAACATATTGAAAATATTTTTTCTAAAACGAAAACTGAAAGTCGAACTTTACTGGCTGTTTTTGCCATAACCGAGCATTTAATCTGCTTGCCAACACCAGGTAAATTAGCACAATCTTTTCTTGCTACCTTTAAAATCGAACAACTCGCTTTGCAAATTGCAAACAAAAAACAACCGCTTGCAATGGATAAGCCTGCCGCTTTTTCGATTAATAATTATAGCCATCGTCCTATTATTTTTGGCGTACCTTATGTGGAGCAAGGTATTGGGCAAATTGATACCAAAGAGCTGTTAAATGGCACTCAACTTGCGGTAGAAAATATAAATCGACAAGGTGGTATTAATGGGCGAGAGGTGCAAATTGCTACAGCTGGTTTTTGTGTAGAAGATAAATCCAGCATTTTGAAGGCTTACAATGCGTTGTTAGATCAAGAAGTTGATGCGATTTCTACCGCCTATGCGTGTTATTTGCCTGAAATTCACGAACTGATTGCAACCGAAGGCATTCCCTATTTGCATATCGCTACTCATAGTGGTTCAAATAAACTTGCACAAAATTTGTCAAATAAGCGTATTGAGAATATGTTCCAAGTTTGTGCAAGCGATGTTACTTACAGTTTGGGGATTTTAAATTTTCTACAATATTACCGTTATTACTATGCCGATTTTGTGCAAAATAAAACGGTAATGATCGTGAGCGTAAAATGGCAAAAAGTGGATATTGGTATCGATAATTTAACGCACAATTTGCATAAACAAGGTTGGAATGTTGAATATATAGAACTAGAGCAAGATCCAACGATTTATCAACATTTGATGACGCAAATTCATAATGTCTCGCCATCGATTATTGTGCTTGCCTCTTATTTTGCAGAGGATATTGTTCATTTTTATCAAGCCTTTATTGAAAACCCTACTAATGCAATTATTTACAGTATTTACGCACCTTCTGCATTTTTACCGCACGAACAACCTTGTGAAGGGGTGTTGTGGAGTACTAATAGTGGACTAAGCGATAACTATCTAGGACGGCAATTTTGTCAATGTTATGAGCAGTTATTTGAACGAAAACCGACCTATTCACAAGCCAGCATTGCTTATGATCAAGCCAATATTTTAGCCAATGCTTGGAAGCAAAGTGTATCTCCTCGCCATTTTAAAGCGGTGTCAAATATTATTCGTCAGCAGCCACATTATGGCGTAAATGGCACTTATTATTTTAATACAGATAGCCAAATTGGTTTAACTTACCCAGAAACAAAAGACTTATCCATTAGCTTGCCACAGCTTATCTATCAAATTCAGCAAGGCAGAAGTGCAGTTATCGCGCCAGAGCTATTTGCAGATTCACAATTCGTATTACCAGCTTGGTTTTCTTATAAATGATATTGGGGGAGAGTTATCTCCTTTTTTTATTTGTTATTTTTTGCCTTAGATCAAACTTCATTAACTCTTTTGAGTTAATACGCATTTTTACTTATTGTTTATACCTCTAATTAATTAATAGAATGTTTTCGTCTTTAATTTTTAGCGTTTTTAGTGGGGGTAGTTATGTCTAAGATGAAAAAAATAGCGGCTTTTGTTGGCGTTATGGGGCTGGGGGCAATTTTATTGGGTGGTTCTCAATATGCAATGAAAGCTACAAACTCAACAGAATTTTGTGTCAGTTGCCATTCAATGACCCATCCGCAAGCGGAATGGGAAGGAAGCGTACACTTTTCCAATCGGAAAGGTATTCGTGCCGAATGTTCAGACTGCCACGTTCCACAAGATACCTTGCATTATGTAAAAGCAAAAGTAATAGCATTAAAAGATGTGTGGCACACTTTTGTGACTAACAAATTACCCGATCAGGAAGCGTATGAAGCTCATCGTCTGGAAATGGCTCAACGAGTGTGGGAAGAGATGAAAGCAAATGATTCTATGACTTGCAGAAGTTGCCATAGTTTTGATGCTATGGTGTTGTCAGATCAAAAAGAATCTGCTCAGAAGATGCACAAACTTGCACAAGAAACTAACCAAACTTGTATTGATTGCCATAAAGGTGTTGCTCATTTTATGCCAGATATTCAATTAGATAATGTCGCAGCAGCAGGGGAATTATCAAAACATGGTGCAGAATTTACTACCAGTGATAAAACGCTTTACACGCTTGCGATGACCACGGCTCAACTTCCACAAGGAGGAGAAATTCGGTTATTGCCTTATGCTGAATTACATCAGTGGAAAGAAGAAGGGGAGCAAGTAAAAGCGACAATTAAGGGCTGGCAACAAGAAGGAGCAGAATCTGTTGTATATATGGATTTAGGTAAACGCATTATGGTGGCGTTATTACCTGATGAGGCTCAAAGTAAAGTGAATATCGTAAACACGGTTTTTGATAATGTGACTAACTCGAATTGGAAAGAAATTAATGTTGAGATTATTGCGCCTAAAACTGCAGTAACCGCAAATATTATGGCATTAAATCAGTTTGGAGATAATTTGAATCAAACACATTGTAGTGGTTGCCATGCACCTATCGGAGCAGGTCATTACACGGCTAATCAGTGGATTGGGGTAGTAAATTCAATGAAAGATCGAACATCAATGTCTGCAGATGATGTCAGAGCGGTCACTATTTATTTACAACGTAACGCTAAAGATATTGCAGGTAGTTCACATTAATTTTTAACTTAGAGGATACCGAGCTTGTGAACCTAAGTCTCTATGTGGGATATGGTAGCAAGCCGTAAAGATGCAAAACAAGCGGTCGTTTTTTGCGAAAATTTTGCAAAAAGATCTAGCAACTTTACCAATGGATAAGCGAGAAATGGTTTATCCACTCGACTTCAGAAAGGTGTCTATTTTTAACTTAACTTCAAATGAGGTTTATTATGAAAAAGCAAGACAATATTGACGTAAGTCGTCGTGGTTTTCTAAAAAAATCATCACTTAGCTTAGCTGCCGGTGCAGGTTTTTCAACCGGTACCACAGGGGTAGTGGGTGCATTAGCATCAACCAGTGCAAAAGCTGCTGAAATGAATGCGGTTCTAACTGCCGCTCACTGGGGACCATTAGCCGTTGTGGTTGAGAACGGAAAAGTGGTTAAATCTGATTCGGCTATTGATATTTCTGTGCCAAATGAACTGCAGCACGTTGTGGCAGATCAAGTTCACGGCGAAGCTCGTGTGAAATATCCGATGGTGCGTAAAGGCTACTTAGAAGGTAATAAAGATACAACCTTACGTGGACGTGATGAATGGGTTCGAGTTTCTTGGGAGAAAGCCTTTGAATTAGTTCACGGAGGAATAAAATCAGCCCGTGATACGCACGGTGCAACCAGTATTTTTGCAGGCTCTTATGGTTGGTATAGCTCAGGCTCATTACACGCAGCACGTACATTATTACATCGCTATATGAACTTAACCGGCGGTTTTGTTGGGGTAAAAGGCGATTATTCGACCGGTGCAGCTCAAGTTATTATGCCACACGTACTTGGTACTATTGAGGTTTATGAGCAACAAACCAGCTGGGAAGTTTTACTTGAAAGTAGCGATATTATCGTGCTTTGGTCAGCAAACCCATTAACAACGCTACGTAATGCGTGGACATCAACCGATCAACAAGGTATTGAATACTTCAAAAAATTTAAAGAAACAGGTAAACGTATTATCTGTATTACGCCTGAACGTAATGAATCTGCTGAATATCTAAATGCAGAGTGGATACCAGTAAATACAGGCACTGACGTTGCATTAATGTTAGGTGTTGCACATACTTTAGTGAGTGAGGATAAGCACGACAAAGAATTCTTGAAAAAATACACTACGGGTTATGATAAATTCGAAGAATACCTTTTAGGAAAAAGTGATAATCAGCCAAAAGATGCAGAATGGGCAGCGAAAATTTGCGGTGTGCCGGCAGAGAAAATTAAACAATTATCCGCTGATTTCTCCTCTAAACGTACGATATTAATGGGTGGTTGGGGTATGCAACGCCAACGTCACGGTGAACAAACTCACTGGATGTTAGTTACTCTAGCTTCAATGTTAGGACAAATCGGATTACCGGGAGGCGGTTTTGGGTTAAGTTACCATTATGCAAATGGTGGTGTGCCAACGGCAACCGGTGGCATTGTTGGTGCAATATCGGCAAATGCTAGTGGAGATGTGGGAGAGAAAACGTGGTTAGATGATACTTCAAAAGCTTCTTTCCCATTAGCCCGTATTTCCGATGCGTTACTGAATCCGGGTAAAACCATTCAATACAACGGAACAGAAATTACTTATCCGGATATCAAAGTCATTTACTGGGCAGGTGGTAATCCATTAGTTCATCATCAAGATACGAATACGATGGTAAAAGCGTGGCAAAAACCAGATTTAATCATAGTGAACGAATGTTATTGGACACCAACTGCTCGTATGGCAGATATTTTATTACCAGCCACAACGAGTTACGAACGTAATGACTTAACAATGTCGGGCGACTATTCAATGATGAATATTTTCCCAATGAAACAGGTGGTTGAACCACAATTTGAAGCGAAAAGCGATTATGATATTTTTGCGGAGCTTTCTAAACGTGCGGGTGTAGAAGATAAATTTACCGAAGGTAAATCGGAAATGGATTGGCTCAAGGGCTTCTACCAATCCGCCTTTGACGCAGCTCGTAAAAACCGAGTGATTATGCCGAATTTCGATAAATTCTGGACAGAAAATAAACCTGTCACCTTTAAAGTTAGTGATAAAGCGAAAAAATGGGTACGTTATGAAGAATTCCGTAACGATCCATTACTCAACCCACTTGGCACACCATCAGGTAAAATTGAGATCTTCTCCGATGTTATTGCTAAAATGAATTACGATGACTGTAAAGGGCATCCAACTTGGATGGAACCGGAAGAGTATGCAGGTAATGTAACCGCTGAAGCACCGTTGGCTTTAGTTACACCGCACCCATACTACCGTTTACACAGTCAGCTGGCTCATACCTCTCTGCGTAGTAAATATACGGTAAAAGATCGTGAACCTGTCTTAATTCACAAAGAGGATGCAGCCGCTCGTGGCATTGCTGATGGTGATATTGTGCGAGTATTTAACGCTCGTGGTCAGATTCTCGCTGGAGCAGTAGTAACTGATGGCATTATCAAAGGAACAGTTGCTATTCACGAAGGGGCTTGGTATGACCCAGCAGACGCAGGTCAAAGCGACAAACCATTATGTAAGTTTGGCTGCCCTAATGTATTAACCCGTGATGAAGGCACATCAAAACTAGCACAAGGTAACTCTCCAAATACGGCGATAGTACAAGTTGAGAAGTTTACCGGTAAAGCGCCGGAAGTAACTGTCTTTAAAGAGCCTAAATATACAGAGGCTTAACGGCAAATAGTGACAAAACAAAAGCACAGAGTAAACTCTGTGCTTTTTTCTTACAAGCGGTTATAATTATTCAATTTTTTGCAAAATTTTCTATTTTTTTAACCGCTTGTTACAGTTACAATAATGCATTTTTATCTTTCAGGTGCATTTTATGACAACCCTTACTTGGTACGGCAAAGAAGAAGCCGTAAAAAAAGCCAAACAAACCCCATATTGTCTATTGCGTGAGTTGCCGGATTTTTCGCATAATATTGCCCGACAGCCGACAGCCGACAGCCGACAGCCGACAGCCGACAGCCGACAGCCGACAGCCGACAGCCGACAGCTCAGCTTCTGCTGAAACCTTATCTGATGTCAAGCAAAATTTAATTATTCAAGGCGATAATTTATCAGCCCTAAAATCCCTTTTGCCCTTTTATGCCGGGCAAGTCAAATGTATTTTTATTGATCCTCCCTATAATACAAAATCTGCATTTACCCACTACGATGATAATTTAGAGCATTCCGTTTGGCTTTCAATGATGTATCCACGTCTTGAAATTCTGCGAGAGTTACTTGCCGAAGATGGTTCAATTTGGATCACGCTTGATGATAACGAAAGCCACTATTTGAAAATTATGCTTGATGAAATTTTCGGGCGGAAGAATTTTGTGGCGAATGTGGTATGGCAACATAGTATTCAAGGAAAAAATGACTCTAAATTATTATCTATCCATCATAACCAATTATTAGTGTTCAGAAAAAGCGACAGTTTTCGACGTAATCTATTGCCAAGACAAGAGGAGCATAATATTAATTATAAAAATCCAGATAATGATCCTAGAGGAGCTTGGCGTTCAGGAGATTTTAGAAGTCCCAATTTAAGAGAAAATTTACGTTATGATATTGTTACACCTAATGGAAATACTATATCGCCTCCAGAAAAAGGTTGGCGTTGGAGTAAAGATACATTTTTTGAAAAAGTTAAAACAGGTGAAATTTCTTTCATTGAAAATGAAACAAAAGTTTTAAGAAAGATTTATTTGTCAGAACAAGAAGGAAGAATTCCTGAGACAATCTGGTTTGGTAAAGAAGTGGGAACAACAAGAGATGCAAATAATGAAATAAAAAATATTTTTAATTCAGCATTCTTTGAAACCCCTAAGCCAGAACTCTTAATTCAACGTGTTTTGCAGATAGCCACATCAGAAAATGATCTTGTTCTCGATAGCTTTCTTGGCTCAGGTACAACTGCAGCAGTTGCTCATAAAATGAACCGTCGTTATATCGGTATTGAGATTGGCGAACATGCTAAAACCCATGTTGTCCCAAGGTTGAAAAAAGTAATTGAAGGTGAGCAAGGCGGTATTTCAAAAGCAGTAAATTGGCAAGGTGGCGGATCGTTTCGCTTTTGTGAGTTAGGCGAGGAAGTATTTGACGCATTCGGTTCACTTAATCCGAACATTCGTTTTGACGATTTAGCCGCCCATATTTGGTATTTAGAAAATCATTTCCCTTTGCAAAAAAACAGCGGAAAATCACCGCTTGTCGGCACTTTCAACGGCAAAGCCTACTATTTGTTATATAACGGAATTTTAGGTGATAAACGTCCGCAGAGTGGTAATGTTCTGACACGAAAATTAATGACGGAGTTACCATACTTTGCTGAATTTATTCAACAGGGAGTAGAGATTGTGATATATGGCGAAGCATGTCGTTTAGGAGAGGCACAGTTAGCTGAAAAGAAAATTACATTTAAACAGATTCCGTATGATGTAACAGCGCGTTAATAGTGGGAGAAAAAATGAAATTAAAAAATTACCAAAATGAAGCATTAAACCGTGTCAGCCACTATTTTCCGGCTTGCTTGCAATCTGATGCAAAAACCGCTTTTAGCCAAATCCAACCTGAATATAGTTACAAGATTCCAAGTGAGCACAGTAATTTGCGTGATGTGCCTTATGTTTGTGTACGAATTCCAACGGGTGGCGGTAAAACATTGTTAGCCTCGCATAGCATTGCCCGTATTGCAAAGCAATATTTGGATTGCGATTTCCCTGTTACTTTATGGCTAGTACCTTCTCGCACAATTAAAACCCAAACTGCAGAAGCGTTGAAAAATCCACAACACCCTTACCGTGCGGCACTTGATAAAACTTTTAACCGAGAAGTAATAGTTATTGAGTCTGAAGATTTTGATTTACTTCGCCCACAAGATTTCGGTAATAAGGCGATTGTAATTGTTTCTACCATTCAAAATTTTCGGGTAGAAAATCAAGATGGGCGAAAAATCTATGCTTTTAATGAAAAATTAACAGCTCATTTTGAGCGTTTACCACCCCATATTCAGGCAAATTTAGAAAAGATTTCCACTACTGATCTACAAGAGAACGGTTTAACCTCCAAACAAACGGGCAAAATTAAGTGTTCTTTTGCAAATTTGTTGCGAGCTTATCAACCTTTGGTCATTGTTGATGAAGCTCATAACGCTCGAACCTCACTCTCTTTTGATGTGTTATCTCAACTTTCCCCGGCGGCTATTTTAGAATTTACTGCTACACCAAACACGGATAGAAAAACAGGGAGTAATGTGTTGTATCACGTTTCGGCAAGTCATCTAAAATCAGAAGAGATGATCAAATTACCGATTGTGCTGACCGAACATCACAACTGGCAGCAAGCAATAGATGGCGCAGTAATTAACAGAGGAGCATTAGCACAAAAAGCACAGTATGAGAGCGATTATGTTCGTCCGCTTGTGTTGTTCCAAGCTGAGCCGAAAAACGGCAAAGTAACAGTAGAAGTCTTAAAACAGTATTTAATTGATGAATTAAAAATTGATGAAGAAGAGATTGCCATTGTTACGGGTAATCAGCACGAATTAGATAATATCGATTTATTTAATCCACAATGTAAGATCAATTACATCATCACGGTTGAGGCATTGAAAGAAGGGTGGGATTGCCCGTTTGCCTATATTTTTTGCTCGGTGCAAAATGTTTCCTCAAGTAAGGAAGCGGAGCAGTTGTTAGGGCGAGTATTGCGAATGCCTTATGCTAAACGCCGTCAAATTGAAGATTTAAACCGTGCTTATGCTCATCTTTCCTCTAAATCGTTCGGCGAAACGGCTCGTAATTTACAAGATAAATTGATTGGAATGGGGTTTGAAGCATTAGAAGTAGCTGAAATGCTCCGCATTCCACAACAAGAGAATTGGATTAGTGAGAATGAAGGGGATTTATTCTATACGCCGACAACAGTTTTAGCATTAACACAACTTCCTATAATGATGGATTTAAGCGAAGCAGAACGTTCTCAACTCAAAATTACCGAGCAAGAAGGTAGCATTTTAGTGCAAGTAAAAGGTAATTTAAGTGAAAAGTTAGAAAAAGCCTTGATCCAAACTGCAACCGGTAAGAAAAAAGAACAAATTGAGCAACAATTACAAATTCACCAAAATAGAGTTGAAATATTCGCTTCTCCTGCCGAAAAGGGTGAAATATTTAAAGTAATACCTCAACTTTGTATGAATATTCAAGGCGAGTTAGACTTAGCTGATTCACAAGTGCTATTAGATTACCAGAGTTGGAATTTATTGGATTACCCCGCCAAACTTGATGGCTTTAGATTACAAGAGAATAGCCAAAGTTTTGAAATTGATGTGGAAGATAAACGGGTTTCTTACCATTTTAATCAACAACTTAGCTTTTCTGATGATTGGCTGGAACTAACCGAGCAAGATTTTATCCGTTGGTTAGATAAACAAGTGCGTTTAACGGATATTCCTCAACCTATAATGTTAAGATTTTTGCAATTATTGATTTCAGATTTACTGAAAAATGTAGAAATCACTTTAACGCAGTTAGTTCAACATAAATTTGCATTGGCTCGGGCTATTTCAGATTTGATTAATCGTTATCGGGCTTTAGCTCAAAAAAATTGCTATCAACAAACGCTATTTGGTGATAATGAAGAAGTAGAAATCTGCCTAAATGAGCAGTATCAATTTAGTTTTACACCAGAAAAACTAGCACCACAACCGCCTTTTTATGTAGGACGTTACAAATTCAACAAACACTATTTTGCTCAAATTGAAGAGTTGAAAGCAAGTGGGGAAGAATTTGATTGTGCCGTTGCGATTGATTCATTGCCTCAAGTGAAATATTGGGTAAGAAATCCTGTAAAAAGAGGGTTTTCTTTACCATTAGCTCATCAGAATTTTTATCCTGATTTTATTGTAGAGCTTATTGATGGTCGAATTCTAATTGTGGAATATAAAGGGGAACAATTAAAAAGTAATGAAGATTCTAAAGAAAAAGCCTTAATTGGCAATCTTTGGGAGAAATTAAGTCAAGGAAAAGGCTTATTTATTATGGCTGTAAAAAGCGATGAAAATGGTCAAGATGTTAGAACACAGCTGCTAAATAAATTAGCCTAATTTGCAAATTTTATGCAAAATATAACCGCTTGTAGAAACAAGCGGTTTAATTTTTTCGATTTTTTGCAAGTTATGCTTTATCCATTGGTTCAAAATCACGTTTGGTTTCACCTGTGTAGATTTGGCGAGGGCGGACGATTTTGATATTGCCTTGTAGATACATTTCTTTCCAGTGTGCAATCCAACCAACGGTTCTTGCTAAAGCGAACATCACGGTAAACATTGAGGTCGGAATACCGATTGCTTTTAATACGATGCCTGAGTAGAAGTCCACGTTTGGATATAGTTTATGCTCAATGAAGTAAGGATCGCTTAATGCAATTTTTTCTAGCTCTAACGCAACTTCAAATAATGGATTATCGATGTTGAGCTCTTTTAATACTTCGTGGCAGGTTTCACGCATTACTTTGGCTCGTGGGTCGTAGTTTTTATATACACGGTGCCCGAAGCCCATTAAGCGGAATGGGTCGTTTTTATCTTTAGCACGGGCGATAAACTCAGGAATTCGATCAACTGTGCCGATTTCTTCTAACATATTGATACAGGCTTCATTTGCCCCACCGTGTGCCGGTCCCCAAAGCGAGGCAATACCTGCTGCGATACACGCAAATGGGTTTGCACCAGAAGATGCAGCGGTACGCACCGTTGAGGTAGAGGCATTTTGCTCGTGATCTGCGTGTAAGATGAAAATTCGGTCTAATGCACGTTCTAGTACAGGATTTACTTCGTAAGGTTCACAAGGGGTTGCAAACATCATATATAAGAAGTTGCCTGCATAAGATAAGTGGTTTTGTGGGAACATAAACGGCTGACCGATGGAATATTTATAACACATCGCAGCAAGGGTTGGGATTTTAGCTAACAAACGAATTGCGGTAAGTTCACGGTGGGCTTGGTTATTTACATCGATAGCATCGTGGTAGAAAGCGGCTAACGCACCACTTACCCCACACATTACCGCCATTGGGTGTGAATCTCGACGGAAACCGGAGAAGAATTTGGTTAGTTGTTCGTGTACTAAGGTGTGTTTTTTGATGAGTTGAACGAAGTCTTTGTATTCTTCTTTGGTAGGGCGTTCGCCGAATAAGAGCATATAGCTTACTTCTAAATAATCAGAGTCTTTTGCTAATTGATCGATTGGGTAGCCTCGATAGAGTAAAACACCTTCATCGCCATCTACATAGGTAATGTTAGATTCGCAAACGGCAGTTGAAACTAAGCCCGGATCGTAAGCAAATAGTTTATGCTTTAAAAAAGGTTGGATATCAACGTTTTGATACCCTAGTGACCCCTTTTTCATCTCGAGTTCAATTTTTTCGCCTGTTTCTAGCGTTAATGTTGCTGCTGACATATATACTCCTTTTTTATTTTAGGTTTGTAAATAAACTAGATGATTTTTAACAGAATAACAATATTTTTTTATAATTCATTTACAAAATGTGCGGTGGATCACAAATCTTAATGTAGAGAAGTTTCTCTTTATTTACATTTGCATATTTACTGTTTATAGTTGATTTGTTATTAAATCGTAAAAATTCATTTTTTGTCGTTATTTTCGATTTAAGGGGGAGAAAATGCAAACACAAGTCCAAATTCCACAAGGCGAAACCATTCAACTGAACCAAGACGGTTCACTCCAAGTTCCTGATCATCCTATTATTCCATTTATTGAAGGCGATGGCATCGGTGTTGATGTAACACCTGCGATGAAAGCGGTATTAGACGCTGCTGTTGAAAAAGCCTATCAAGGCAAGCGTAAAATTGCGTGGATGGAAATTTATGCAGGCGAAAAAGCAAACAAACTCTATGGCGAAAATACTTGGCTGCCTGATGAAACCTTAGAGCTTATTCGCCAATATCATGTTGCGATTAAAGGCCCATTAATGACACCAGTAGGTGGCGGTATTCGTTCTTTAAATGTGGCAATGCGTCAAGGTTTGGATTTATATAACTGCTTACGCCCAATTCGCTATTATGATGGCACACCAAGTCCTGTAAAACACCCTGAATTAATTGATATGGTGATTTTCCGTGAAAATTCGGAAGATATTTATGCAGGGGTAGAGTGGGTAGCTGGTTCGCCTGAAGCTAATAAAGTGATTGAATTCTTACAAAAAGAGATGGGTGTGAAGAAAATCCGCTTTACGGAAGATTGTGGTATCGGTATTAAACCTGTTTCTAAACAAGGTACACAACGCTTGGTGCGTGCAGCATTACAATATGTGATTGATAATAACCGCAAATCACTTACTCTTGTACATAAAGGTAACATTATGAAGTTTACCGAAGGGGCATTTAAAGAGTGGGGCTATCAAGTTGCAGAAGAATTTGGGGCAAAACTTATTGATAAAGGCCCTTGGATGAGCTTAACCAATCCAAAAACAGGCGAAGAAATCATTATTAAAGACAGCATTGCCGATGCGTTTTTACAAGAAATTTTATTACACCCAGCAGAGTATGATGTTATTGCAACCCTTAACTTAAATGGCGACTATATTTCTGATGCTTTAGCGGCTCAAGTGGGGGGAATTGGAATTTCTCCAGGGGCGAATATCGGTTATGAAGCGGCTATTTTTGAAGCTACTCACGGCACAGCACCAAAAATTGCAGGGCAGAATAAAGGTAATCCCGGTTCATTAATTTTAAGTGGTGAAATGATGTTACGCCATTTGGGTTGGGTTGAAGCGGCTGATTTAGTGGTAAAAGCAGTATCCAAAACCATTGCGGATAAAACAGTAACCTTTGATTTTGCTGAAATGTTAGAAGGTGCAACCTTACGTTCAACATCAGAGTTTGCACAAGACATTATTGCCAATATGTAAAGTTGGAGAGGGAATGATGATGGAAAATTTTATAGAAAATTATCAACAACAGGTTGATGAACGTGCGGCACTGGGTGTTGTGCCTCAGCCACTTTCTGCGGAACAAACGGCTCAACTGGTTGAATTATTGAAAAACCCACTGGCTGAACAAGCGGTCTTTTTATTGGATCTTTTTACCAATCGTATTCCGGCGGGGGTTGATGAAGCCGCTTATGTGAAAGCGGCATTCCTTGCCGATATTGTAAAAGGGGCAACGTCATCGCCGCTTATTTCGCCTGCTAATGCCGTAAAATTATTAGGCACAATGCAGGGTGGTTACAATATTGAAACCTTGTTACTCGCCTTAGATAAGCCAGAACTTGCTCCTATTGCCGTTGAAGCTTTATCTAAAACCTTATTGATGTTTGATAATTTCCACGATGTGAAAGAGCGTGCAGAACAAGGCAATGAATTTGCACAACAAGTATTAGAATCTTGGGCAAATGCGGATTGGTTTACCTCTCGCCCGAAACTGGCGGAAAAACTGACGGTTACGGTATTTAAGGTAACAGGCGAAACCAATACTGATGACCTTTCTCCAGCTCAAGATGCTTGGTCTCGTCCTGATATTCCTCTCCACGCTCAAGCAATGTTGAAAAATGAACGTGATGGTATTTTCCCTGATGAAAACGGACAGGTTGGCCCAATTAAACAGCTAGAAGCGTTGAAAGAAAAAGGCTTCCCACTAGCTTATGTGGGCGATGTGGTAGGCACGGGATCTTCTCGTAAATCTGCAACAAACTCGGTACTTTGGTTTATGGGAGACGATATTCCATACATTCCAAATAAACGTGCTGGCGGTGTGGTATTAGGCGGTAAAATTGCCCCAATTTTCTTTAATACTCTTGAAGATGCAGGTTCTTTGCCAATTGAGGTTGATGTTACCCAACTCAATATGGGAGATATAATCGACATCTATCCATATCAAGGCAAAATTTGTAAGCATAACTCTGATGAAGTGCTAGCGGAATTTGAGCTGAAAACGGAAGTATTGCTCGATGAAGTACGAGCTGGCGGACGTATTCCGCTAATTATTGGTCGTGGTTTAACCCACAAAGCCAGAGTAGCTCTCGGTTTGCCTGAAAGTGATGTTTTCATTAAACCTCAAGCGGTTTCTGATAGTGATAAAGGCTATACATTAGCACAAAAAATGGTAGGGCGAGCTTGTGGCGTGGAGGGGGTTCGTCCGGGTCAATACTGCGAACCAAGAATGACCTCTGTTGGCTCACAAGATACCACAGGCCCAATGACGAGAGATGAGTTAAAAGATTTAGCCTGTTTAGGCTTCTCTGCAGATTTGGTTATGCAATCATTCTGCCACACAGCAGCTTATCCAAAACCTGTTGATGTGGTAACGCACCATACTTTGCCTGATTTTATTATGAATCGTGGTGGTGTTTCACTTCGCCCTGGCGATGGCGTTATCCACTCTTGGTTAAACCGTATGTTATTGCCTGATACAGTAGGCACAGGCGGCGATTCGCATACTCGTTTCCCAATCGGTATTTCATTCCCTGCCGGTTCAGGCTTGGTTGCCTTTGCAGCCGCTACGGGCGTAATGCCGCTGGATATGCCGGAATCTGTTTTAGTGCGTTTTTCAGGCACAATGCAACCGGGCATTACCTTACGTGATTTAGTCCACGCTATTCCATATTATGCAATTCAGCAAGGCTTGCTGACTGTTGAGAAAAAAGGGAAGAAAAACATCTTCTCAGGGCGTATTCTTGAAATTGAGGGTTTAGAAGATCTGAAAATTGAACAGGCCTTTGAGCTTTCAGATGCTTCAGCAGAACGTTCAGCAGCGGCTTGTACCATCAAGCTAAATAAAGAGCCAATCATCGAGTATCTAAACTCTAACATTACGCTATTAAAATGGATGATTGCCGAAGGTTATGATGACAAACGCACCCTTGAACGCCGTATTGCTAATATGCAAGCGTGGTTGGATAACCCAGAGCTATTAGAAGCGGATGAAAATGCAGAATATGCGGCAATTATTGATATCAACCTAGATGAAATCAAAGAGCCGATTCTCTGTGCGCCTAATGATCCTGATGATGCTCGTCTGCTTTCAGAAGTGCAAGGTGATAAGATTGACGAAGTCTTTATCGGTTCTTGTATGACGAATATCGGGCACTTCCGTGCAGCAGGTAAATTGCTTGGTCAAGTGAAAGGGGAGTTACCGACTAAACTGTGGATTGCTCCACCAACCAAAATGGACGCTGCATTATTAACCGAAGAAGGCTATTACAGCATTTACGGCAAAAGTGGGGCAAGGGTTGAAATGCCGGGCTGCTCACTCTGTATGGGTAACCAAGCACGGGTTGCAAATAACGCTACAGTCGTTTCAACTTCTACCCGAAACTTCCCGAACCGTTTAGGGCAGGGGGCAAATGTGTACTTGGCCTCAGCGGAATTAGCCGCCGTTTCTGCCTTGTTAGGTAAGTTACCAACACCAGAAGAGTACTTAAACTATGTAAACGGATTACAGCAAGAGAAAGATGACATCTACCGCTATATGAACTTTGACCAAATCAATAGTTATGTGAAAAAAGCGGATAATGTGATTGTGCAAGTTGCCGTTTAATAGATGAACAAGCCCACCTTCTTAGGTGGGTTTCTTATTTGCAAATTTTCCATAAAAATTATTCACAATCCTTGTCAGGATTGTTCACAGCTTCGCAGCCGTTGTAAAGCCAACGTTCAAAAAGCAATGCTTTTTGTGGTCGCTTGTAGTTGCAACTTCACTCTTAATCTAGTAAATTCCATTCAATTTTGTATATTTAAAAGGCACGTATTAAATGAACACAGCATTAGAACAAGGCAAATTTATTTTTCTCGACAAACCAGAAAATACTATTACCACCGCTGCCCACTGGGGAGCATTAAATGTTACGGTTGAAAACGGTAGAGTAGTAAAATCAGAAGGTAGTTTAGTGAAAAACCATCAAAACGAATTACAAAATGTAGTCGCTGATCAGCTTTATAGCCCTGTGCGAGTGAAGTATCCGATGGTCAGAAAAGGCTACTTAGAAGGCAACAAAGACACCACTTTGCGTGGGTGTGATGAATGGGTACGTATTTCTTGGAATAAAGCCTTTGAGCTGGTTTCAAATGAAATTCAACGTGTACGCCAGCAATATGGCAGCGAGTCGATTTTCGGTGGTTCTTACGGCTGGTATAGTTGCGGCTCGTTACACGCCTCTCGTACGCTATTGCAACGTTATTTAAACGTAACAGGCGGTTTTATTAACAGCAAAGGGGATTATTCCACAGGTGCGGTACAAGTGATTATGCCTTATGTGTTAGGCAATATCGAAGTTTACGCCCAACAAACCAGCTGGCATACCATTGTAGAAAATACCGAATTATTAGTGATTTGGTCATCTAATCCGCTGAATACACTTCGCATTGCGTGGACATCAGCAGAGCCTGAAGGGATTGATTATCTGGCAAAAATCAAAGCCAGCAGCAAACGGATTATTTGTATCGACCCTGTAAAAAGCGAAACCTGCCAATTTTTAGAGGCAGAGTGGTTACCAATTAATACAGGCACTGACGTTGCGTTAATACTTGGTATTGCTCACACATTAATTAGCGGAAACAAGCAAGATAACGACTTTTTAGCGAAATATACCGTTGGTTTCGAGCAATTTTCCGATTATGTGTTAGGTAAAACCGATAATCAACCCAAAACGGCAGAATGGGCGAGCCAAATTTGTGGCATTCCAGCCAATACTATTCAAGAACTCGCTCACGCATTTGTGGCAAACCGTACAATGTTAATGTCGGGCTGGGGATTACAACGCTTACAACACGGCGAACAAAGCCATTGGGCATTAGTTACCCTAGCAGCAATGCTCGGGCAAATTGGCTTGCCGGGTGGTGGTTTTGGCTTAAATTATCGTTATTCAACTGATGGATTGAACGCCAATTCAGGCATTCGTTTAGGGGCAATAAATGCAGGCAAGCCAAACCCAAATATGCCGTTTTTCCCTGTGGCACGCATTGCTGATGCTTTGCTTAAGCCAAATCAGCCTTACGATTATAACGGGCAAACTTTAGTTTATCCTGATGTTAAATTGGTTTATTGGGCGGGTGGTAATCCGTTTGCTCATCACCCTGATACCAACTATTTGGTCAAAGCGTGGCAGCAGCCTGAAACGGTAATCGTGAACGAGTGCTATTGGACGCCAACCGCTCGAATGGCAGATATTGTGCTACCAGCTACCACAAGCTATGAGCGTAATGATTTGACCGTCGCAGGGGATTATGTGGTTAAGCATATTATTCCAATGAAACAAGTGGTTGAACCGCAATTTGAAGCGAAAAACGACTACGATATTTTTGCTGAACTAGCTAAACGAGCAGGCAAAGAGCTAGAATTTACCGAAGGTAAAAGCGAAATGGATTGGCTGAGAGAGTTCTACCAAATTGCCAACGATGCTGCGGAAAAAATCAATATGCCATTCCCAACCTTTGAGGCATTTTGGGCAGAAAACAAAGTATTAAGTTTTGAGGAAGAAAATCAAAACAATACTTTCGTTCGCTATCAAGATTATCGTGATGATCCAATTAAACATAAGCTTGCAACACCATCAGGCAAAATTGAGATTTTCTCTGAAACGGTGGCGAAGATGAACTATGATGACTGCAAAGGGCACCCAACGTGGTTTGAACATCACGAATATTCAGGCAAAACAAACGAAGCTGAACCCCTTGCGTTAGTTACCCCACATATTAAATACCGTTTGCACAGCCAATTAGCCTATTCTTCACTCCGCCAATACTACGAAGTGAACGGCAGAGAACCTGTGCTGATTAATACAAAAGATGCTACTGAACGAGGCATTACAAGCGGTGATATTGTGCGAATTTTTAACAAACGAGGGCAAGTGTTAGCAGGAGCAGTCGTTACCGATGGTATTATTCAAGGCACAGTTGCCTTATACGAAGGTGGCTGGTATGATCCGCAAGATTTAGGCAAAACCAAATCGCCATTATGTAAAAACGGCAACCCGAATGTACTCACTCGTAACGAAGGATCTTCCAAACTCGGGCAGGGTAATGCACCAAATACCACAACGGTGCAAGTGGAAAAGTTTATGGAGGAAGCACCTAAAGTAGTGATCTTTAACTCTCCTATCTAATAACCATGCTGTATGTGGCATTGAAAAACATATTAGATTTGGGGCTGTAGTAGATTAGCATCACTGCTATACTACAAAAATGAAGATAACCCATTGTAAATTAAAGAAATCTTTGCAGAAAAAGCTTCTTGAATTTTTTGTTGCTGAAGTGACCGCTAGA